>JBGOTG010000009.1:0-25002 GCA_041476405.1 Candidatus Dormibacteraceae bacterium
GGTGTGCGCCCGGCTGCTCGATGAGTTCGCCTACCTGGTCGGCGCGCCGCGCGAGCTGCGCGTGCTGGATGAGACCGGGCAGCGCCTGTTCGAGCAGCGCCTGGTCGCGCGGCTTCGCAGCGGCGCCGCCGCGCCACTGGACCCCGATTCGTTCATCGCGCTGTCGGTCGAAGACCTGGACGACCTGTTGCGCTCGGGGTTGCGATTCCTGCTCAAGCTGAAGGGCCGCGGCATCACCCCGGAGCGATTCAGGGAGCGAGCGCTCGAGCTGCACGCGGACCAGGCGGTCGCCTCTCCGAACGGTGGCGGCGGAAACGACGGCTGGCACGCGGAGCTCGAGGCGATCGGGGTCCTGTACCTCGTATACCGGACGTACGAGGACGCCCTGCACGCGGAAGGCTTGCGCGATTTCGACGACCTGATCCTCGAGGTGATCGACGCGCTCGAGCGTGTGCCCGAGTTTCGCCGCAGGTGCCGCGAGCGATTCCGCTACCTGCTGGTCGACGAGTTCCAGGACACCAACCGCATACAGCTCGAGCTCATCAGGCTGCTGGCCGCCGACAACTTCGGCAACGTCTCAGTGGTCGGCGACGCCAAGCAGTCCATCTACGGCTGGCGCGACGCCGAGATCGAGAACATCAGAACGCGCTTCCCTGGGCGCCGGCTGCCGCTGACCCATAACCGGCGTTCATACCAGCAGGTCCTGGATTGCGCCACCGACTTCATCCGTCGCGACCCCGATTTCGCAGCCGAGCCCGACCTGGTCGCGACACGTGGGTCGGGTAGCCGGCCGGTGACTGTGGTGATGGCGCCCGACTCGCGCACAGAGGCACGATCGGTGGCCGAGACGATCCGGCGCCTGAACGTGGGAGGACGCGCCTTCTCCGACATCGCAATCCTTGCCCACTCGATTCGCATGCTGCCCCGCGAGTTCGAGGACGAGCTGCGCCGCCAGGGCATCCCGTACCTCACCAGCGGTGGCTCGGGTTTCTTCGACCGCCAGGAGATAAAGGACGTTCTGGCCCTGCTTAGACTCACTGAGAACCCGATGGACGACGGCGCGCTGGTCAGGATGCTCCAGGGTCCGATCGTCAGGCTTCCCGACCGAGGCATGTACAGGCTCGCCGCTCGCCGATTCGGACGCGCCGGCATGCGCCTTCGCGATTGCTTCGATGAGTCGGGCCGCGAGGGCTTTCCCGAGATGGACGCCAAGGTCGCCGCGCAGGCGGTGCGGCTTGTCGAGCTCACCGACGGCCTCGGCCGGCTGCGCGACGCCCTCACCGTCGCCGACATGCTCAACCGGCTGCTCGAGGAGACCGGCTACCTCCGTTGGGCAGAGCTCCGAGCGCAGCGGGACGGCAGCCCGCGCGCGCTGCTCAACCTGCGCAAGGTGTTTCAGCTCGCGTCGCGCTTCGAGCGCGACCTCGCCCTGGCCGGCATCGGCGACTTCGTGCGCCACCTCGACCAGGTGATCGACGCCGAGCTGCCGGTGGGCGAGGCTGCCGAGGAGTCCGCCACCACCGACGCGGTCTCGCTCCTCACGGTTCATTCCGCGAAGGGACTGGAGTTTCCTGTCGTCTTCCTGGTCAATCTCCGCCCGCCGCGCCCTCGCGACACGGAGCGCCTCTTCTTCGATCCCGACGGCCTGGGGTTCGTGATGAAGAACTGGCGCGGCGACAAGCATCCTCGCTTCAAGGAGACGTCGCCTGGCGCGCCCGGCGTGGCGCTGGCGATGGGGGAACGGAGGCGCATCGTCTACGTCGGCCTGACCCGCACGAAGGACGCGCTTTACGTGACTGCGACGAGGGAGGAACAGTCGCCTCGCGACGTCGAGCTGGGCGCCGGCGGCGAGGTCGACCATTTCGCCGAGATCCTCGGTTGGGCGCTTGCCCACCCGGACGCGGCGTCAGTCGTGGAGGCGGAGCAGCTCGAGCTACCCGCACTGCGCGTGGCGGATGCAGGGGACGCCGACGGCCACGCGGTCGTGGAGGCGGTGCTGGATCGGTGGCAGGAGCTTCGCCCGCACGAAGAGGAGCGCGCGCAGGCGCCCGATCGAAACATCGAGCTCAGCTTCTCGCAGCTTCACGACTTCGAGGTCTGCCCTGTGCGATACCGGTTCAGCCAGGTGTGGGGGGTGCCCGCGCCGCCTGACGACATGCTGCCGACCTTCGTGCGCGCGTCTGGTTCGAGCGAGCTCGGCGCTGCCGTCCACGCGGCGCTGGCAGCCTGGCATTCGAGCGGCGGCGACCTTCTCGGCATCTACGGCGGGCCCGAGGCAGGCCGAGAGATGCTAGCGCGCTACTCGTCCCTCCCTCTAGCCGCAGCGCCCACGCTCGGCGTCGAGCTCGAGTTCAACATGCGACTCGGCAGGGCCAGGGTGAGGGGTTTCGTCGACAGGGTCTGCGAGATCGACGGACGCACGTGGCTGGTCGACTACAAGACCAACGCCACACTGGACGGCAGGCTGATCGAGGCTTACTCGATGCAGCTCCGGCTGTACGCGCTGGCAGCGCGTCGAGGGCTGCTGCCGGGCGGCTCGGAGCCGCGGCTCGCCCTGTTCGACATCCGCCGCGCGCGCCTGATCGAGGTCACCCCGGATGACCATGCGGTGGAGGCGAGGATCGCCGCCGCCACGTCGCGGATCATCGCGGGAGATTTCGCGCTCGGGCCGCAGCACGCCGAACGTCCCTGCACCCTGTGCGCATTCCGGCCGATCTGCGCCGACGCCAGGGTCACGGCGTCCAGGCAATGAGCGACAGCGGGCCGATCGAGGAGCGTTACTTCGAGCGCCGCAAGATCAAGGAGGCGATCGCCTTCGCGGAGGCGGGTGGCATCGCGGTGCACCGCAACTTCGACTACTACCACGGCTCCAGGATCAGAGGCATGGTGCGGGAGCGCCCGTTCCTCCACGTGATAGGCCTTCGCGCTCAGCTCGCGGAGTGGGGACGCCGGCACGGCCTGAGGCCGGAATGGATCCAGCCCGAAAAGCGTCGCAGGGTGGCCCATTACGACGTCTTCGGCTCCTACGCCGAGGAGCTCATCCGCCGACTTGCGCCCGACGTGTGAGGTCCGGTCCCGGTTTGTGCCAATCGGCCATTCGGCAGGTGCCCTTCGGCCTCTTGACACACTTGACGCAACGCGTTATGATGCATTGCGTCAACCTAAAAAGGAGGCTTTAGACAATGAGCACAGAATTCGAGCAGATCGCAGACACGGCCGGAGAGACGGCCACCACAGTCGCGGAGGTCGCTTTCGGCGCCGCCAAGACTGTTGCCGAAGTCGCGTCCGACCCCATCGGGTCAGCGCGCAAGCAGGTGAGGGGACTCGAGCGCAAGGGCACTCCCGGCGCGCGCAGGGTCAACCGCCGCTTCAACGCGCGGCTGAACGCCGCAACAGCGCCGGCCAAGGACGCCGCCAGGACCATCAACACCAGGCTGGCCAAGGCCGCGAAGAGGGCCGAGAAGGTCGCCAACGGGCTGATGCCCGAGCGCATGCAGGTCTGGGGAGTCGACGTGAACGGGAAGCTGCCCGAGAAGGTCGCGATCAAGGGACTGCAGCTCGTCAAGGTCCAGGCCCGCAGGCAGGACGCCGTGGGCGATGTCGCGAAGCGCGCGCTGCGCGTCTTCAACGGCTCGTTCAAGACGATCGCGAAGACAGCGACCCGCCTCGAGCACGCGACCGAGCTCACGACCAGGCACCCGGCCGCGGACAAGCCCGCGACCAGGAAGGTCACCCGAACTCGGCGCACCCGCCGCACGGCAGTCCGCCGCCGCGCCGCTTAAATCGGCATCCGTCCAAAGGGCGCCCTCCGGGGCGCCCTTTTCTTTTTCCGCTAGCCTTGCCAACGTGAGCGCCCGGTGAGTGTCGTCTGCACCGGGTCCATTGCGTACGACTACATCCTCAGCTTCAAAGGACGCTTCAAGGACCACATCCTCGCCGACAAGACGCACATCCTCAACCTGAGCTTCCTGGTCGACGACCTCCGCAAGCATCGCGGGGGCGTGGCCGGCAACTACGCGTACAACCTGGCCCTGCTGGGCTACCCGGCCGCCGTCCTGGCGACGGCGGGGAGTGACGCGTTGGAGTACCGCGACTGGCTCGTTGCCCGTGGTGTGGACTGCCAGGGCTTGAGGCTCCTCGACGGCGAGATCACGGCGACGGGTTTCACAACCACCGACATGGATGACAACCAGCTGACCGGCTATTACGGCGGCGCTATGAACCGGGCGGCGATGCTGGGTCTCGACGACGCCCCGCCCGGAGCGGAAGCGCTGATCGTCGGTCCGAACGCTCCTGCCGCCATGCTCCGGTTGGCCAGGGAATGCCGCGAGCGCGGCTTGCCCTTCGTCTTTGATCCCGCGCACCAGCTCCCTCGCCTGTCGCCGGACGACATCGAGGAAGCCTCACGCGGCGCGTGGATCCTGATCGGGAACGACTACGAGCTCGAGCTGATCATGGAGCGCACAGGCCGCGACATGGACGGGCTCGTGGCGCTGGCCGGGATAGTGGTCACGACGCTGGGGCGCGAAGGATCGCGGATCTTGACGCGTGATCGTTCGGTGGACATCCCGCCGGCGCTCGCGAGGAAGGAGTCCGACCCCACCGGCGCGGGCGACGCCTATCGCTCGGGGTTGGTCGCCGGCCTGCTGCGGGGCCTCGAGCTCGAGCAGGCCGGCAGGGTGGCCTCGCTGGCGGCGACGTACGCGGTCGAGCAGGTGGGCACCGTAGAGCATTCGTACACGCTCGCCGAGTTTTCCGAGCGCTACAGCGAGGCCTTCGGCGCCCGCCTGCCGGAGAGGTTCCGCAGACCTCCGGGCTAGCTTGAACGGCTAGCTGAACTTCCGGCTTTCCTCGCGGCGGTATGCCCAAAGGGCAATCGCGAAAAAGAGAATTCCGTACCCCACCAGGTAGAGCCAGTCGGTGGTGACGCTCTCGTCGGTGGGCGCGCCGATGGCATCCCATCCAAGCTGGCCGAAGAAGTGGAGCGGAAGGTACGGCGCGATGCTCTGGATGAAGCTCGGCAGCAGCTGCTTCGGGAAGAACAGGCCTGACGCGAAGGCGGTGGGGAGGTAGATCAGGTTGATCACAGCCACCGCCGAGTTGGGGCCCGACAGGTAACCGATGGCGAAGCCGAGGGCGATGAATGGTATCGAGCCGAGCAGCACCCTGTACGCGAGGGTCACCCACACGTCGGCATCGAGCCTGACTCCGCCAGCCAGATACGCGAACGGGAACAGCACCACCAGCGTCATGGCGGCGAAGACGACCGCGGTGATGCATTTGCTCAGCAGGTAGACCCAGGGCGGCATCGGGGTTGCCCGCATGAGGACGTCCATCTTCATGCCCCGCTCGGTCGCGACCGAGATCCCGAAGCTGAAGATCATCACGTTCGCCACCGAATAGACCGCCATCGACGCCAGGAAGTAGGCGCCGAATCTGACGCCCGGGCTGACCACCTGTGACGACTGGCCGATGCCGATGAAGGCGTAGAACATCACCGGCAGGAAGATCGACGTGATGCTGAAAGCGGGGACGCGCCACAGCTTCAGGAACTCCGCCCACGTCTGCCGCGCCAGCATCGGGCCGACCGGCGCGCGACCAGCTGTCACTGCCGCCATCAAGCAGTCCCCTTGTGGCTGGTGAGCGAGATGAACGCATCCTCGAGGTCCGCGCCGGACACCTCGAGCTCGGAGATCTCGATCCTCCTTCCGAACAGCTCGCGAAGGACCGCCTCGGGTTGATTCGTCAGCAGCTGCACGCTGTGGTCCGTGATCGTCGAGCTGGTGACGGGCAGGCCGTCAAGGTCCTTTTCCGTCAGCGCGGCCGCTTTGAAGCGGACGCGCTTACCCGCCACCCTGGATTTGATCTCCTGCGGTGAAGCGTCGGCGATGACGAGGCCCCTGTCGATCACGATCACCCGCTTAGCGAGCTGGTCCGCCTCCTCCAGGTAGTGGGTGGTCAGCACCACGGTGCGTCCCATGTTGGCGAACTCAGCGATCCGCTCGATGAACGAACGCCGACCCTCGACATCCATGCCGACAGTCGGTTCGTCAAGGAAGAGGACCTCGGGATCTCCGCAAACGGCGAGAGCGAAGTAGAGGCGCTGTCTCTGACCGCCTGAAAGCTCCTTGACGAGCGCGTTCGCCTTCTCCTCGAGACCGGCCATGGCGATCGCGCGATCGCTTCCCATCGGCTTGGGGTAGTAGGAGCGAAAGAGGTCGACAATCTCGCGCACCTTGAGCATCGCGGGAATGCCCGACTCCTGGAGCATCACGCCGACCCTGCTGCGCGCGTCCAGATGGGTGGGGTCGAGCCCAAACAAAAGTGCCTTGCCCGAGGTCGGCTTGCGGAGGCCCAGCAGCAGGCTGATCGAGGTGGTCTTGCCCGCGCCGTTGGGTCCCAGCATCGCGACGACCTCGCCCAGCTCGATGTCGAGGCTGACTCCCTTCAGCGCCTCCACGTCGCCGTACTTCTTGGTGGCGTCGATCAACTGGGCTGCCGGGGGCATGGCCAAAAGGCTAGCGACTTATGGTTAAGCGGTGGCAAGCATCTTCACGCGGATCATCGGCGGTGAGCTGCCTGCCGATTACGTCTGGAAGGATGAGAAGTGCGTCGCCTTCCTCTCCAACCGACCACTTCGACCGGGTCACTCGCTGGTGGTACCGCGACTGGAGATCGATCACTGGATCGACCTCGAACCGGACCTGTTATCGCACCTGCTTGGCACGGCGAAGACGATCGGCAGCGCACAGATGACGGCGTTCAAGCCCACCCGTATCGGGCTCATGGTCGTGGGACTCGAGGTGCCGCACGTCCACATTCACGTGGTCCCGATCCGCGGCGCGCACGACCTCGACTTCGACAACCAGGACCCGAATCCCGACCCCGCGATGATGGCGGCGGCAGGCGAGTCGATCCGTCAGGAGCTTGTCAGGCTGGGATTCGCCGGCGGTGTCTAGCGCGACGCTAACCCAGCGCCGCCTCCAGCTGGTCGACGTGCATCTCGAGGTGGTTGACGAGCGGCAGGCGGGCAACCTCTTCGGCGCTCATCATCTTTCCGTCCTCGAGCCTGGCCTGCAGTCGCAGTGACGACGGTTCGAGTGTTCGGAGGAGGGCTAAGGTGCGTGCCTGGTCCGCCAGGGCCATGCGCAGGAGCTCTGCAGGCTCCATCTGAGCCATCTGCTCGCCGACGACGTCGCGCAGGTTGACGTTTTCCTGCAGGTTGAACTCGCTCATTTTGCCGCTCGAGATCATGTGCACCAGGACGCCGTAGAACTTGGAGAGCACCACTATGTGAGCGAGCACCTCGTGGTGGCTCCACTCGCCGCCGTCGCCGCCGCCCGCCTTGATTCGGGGACCCAGAGCAGCAAGGCGCCCCGACGCTTTTTCGAGGCGGTCGGCCAGCAGGTGGCGCTCGTGGTCGACCATCTGGTCGAGGAACTCCTCAACGTCGGCGCGCGTGAATTCGGTGCTTTCGATCTTCATCGGTGAACCAATCTAGTGGAGAATCGAAGCATGTGCTATTCAGATGACGCCCGACCGCCCCTGCCGCCCATCGGAGGAGCCGCCTCCGACCATGGAGACTTCGAGCTCACCGCCGCCGACGGCAACAAGTTCATGGGGCATTTCGCCCGGGCCGCTGCGCCCACCGGCGCGGGCATGGTGGTGATGCCCGACGTGCGGGGGCTGCACAACTTCTACAAGGAGCTGGCGCAACGCTTCGCGGAGGCCGGCATCGACGCCGTCGCAATCGATTACTTCGGCCGCACCGCGGGGATCGGCGATCGCGACGAGGGCTTCGAGTTCATGCCGCATGTCGAGAAGACGACTCCCGAAGGCATCAGCGCCGATGTCGTCGCAGCGGTGGCCTACCTCAAGTCGAAGGACGGGGGCGCCGTCAAGTCGGTGTTCACTGTCGGCTTCTGCTTCGGCGGCTCGAGCTCTTGGAACCAATCGGCGCTCACCGACGGGGTGGACGGCTGCATCGGGTTCTACGGACGGCCGGAGCGATCGCTGCCGTTCCTCTCCCGGATGAAGGAGCCACTGCTCATGCTGATCGCCGGCGCCGATTTCACTCCGCAGGAAGCGTTCGTCGACTTCGACAAGAAGTTGACCGAGGCCAGGGTGCCCCACGAGATGCACATCTACGAGGGCGCGCCACACAGCTTCTTCGACCGCGGCTTTGCCGAATGGAAGGACGCCTGCGACGACGCCTGGCGCCGGATGCTGGCCTTCATCAAGAAGCATTCCTAGCCCCGGCTGGGCTCCGACCTGATGTCCTAAGCGCGGGGCCTGCGTATAGTCAGCCTGCATGGCAAGGCTGGCCACCCGGTCCAAGCTGCCACCGCAGCTGCCGGCCACCCTGGTGGCCGAGCTCGAGCGCCGGCGCGCGGGGCTCGCGCGACACATGGCCCGCGCTGTGGTGACAGTGGTGCGCTGGGATCACTCGACGGGGGTGCCGCCTCAGCGCTCCGCCATCGCCAAAGCCTGCGAGGCCGGGCTCGACCTCTTCCTGGCCACCGCGCGCGAGGCTCGCCCGGCCACTTCGGAGGAGCTTCGCCGGGTCGCGCAGCTCGGCATCCTCCAGGCTCGAAGCAGCCAGTCAGTCGAACCGATCCTGAACGCTTATCGCATCGCGGCCCGTGTCGCATGGGAGGCGATCCTACGGGCCTGGAGGGGACACCCGGAGGCCACCCCCGAGGCGATCATGCTCACCGCCAACTACGTGTTCGCCGCGCTGGACCAGGTCGCCGCGGAGGTGACCAAGACCTACCTGCACGCGCGCGAGCAGCACATGCAGCGCGGCACCCGGGCCCGCGCGCGCCTGTTCCATGCGCTGATCAGCGACAACTTCGACTCGGAGCTCGAGCTGCAGAAGCAGGCGCTGGCCCTGAACATGCCGATCGCTCCCACCGGCTACGTGGCGGCGGTCTGCAACCTGATCATCGCCAACCACGAGGGGGAGCAGGGCGGAGAAGGGCTCGCCGAGGTTGCAGCCTCCCTCCCAATGCCCCGTGGAGCAATCTGCCACGCGACCGACCCGACGACACTGGTCATCCTGTGGCCGGCCGAGTCGGCCGCCGACGTGGAGGGCGCCCGCGATCTCGTGATGCGCCTTCAGGAGGAGGCGGTCAAGCGCTCGGGCGCGGCGCGGGCCCGCGTGCGCGCCGGCATCGGCGGCTACCATGCCGGGCTCCGTGGCATCTCGGGGTCATATCTCGAAGCCCAGCAGGCGCTCGAGGTCGGGCGCAAGCTGCGGCCCGAGGGTGTGGTGCAGCAGCATGACGAGGTCATCCCTCAGCTCGTCCTGGCGCAGAACCCGCGACTTGCGGAACGCTTCGTCCAGCACAGCCTGGGACCTCTGCTCGACGCCAAGACCCGCAATCGGGAGCAGCTGCTCGGGACGCTGCAGGCCTACCTGGCGAGCGGCTCCGTGAAGGACGCCGCGACGGCGCTGAACCTGCACCGGCACACGGTGCTCTACCGTCTCGACAAGCTGCGCGAGCTGCTGGGCGGCGATCTCGACACCCCGGCCAGCCGCCTCCGCTTGCAGCTCGCGCTGGATCTCCGCAAGCTGCTCTGAAAGCGGAATCTGGACGCTGTGTCCAAAGTCGAGGGTCCCTTTTCACACCGCGCGCCAGTGTGGATAGGCCCTGGCGTCCGTATCCTTGAGCCATGGCATCCAACTCCAACGGCACCCGCGTGGCCGTCACCGGGATGGGGTTCATCACCCCGATCGGGAACGACCTCGAGACCGTCTGGTCCAACATGGTCGAAGGCGTCTCGGGCATCGGCAGGATCACCCACTTCGACACCACGAACTTCGACACGAAGATCGCCGGCGAGGTCAAGGGTTTCAACCCCGAGGAATACATGGACAGGAAGACCGCCCGGCACATCGGGCGTTACTGCCAGTTCGCCCTGGCCGCCTCCAAGCAGGCTCTGGCGCACTCCGGCCTGAACCCGGCCGAGATGGACCCCGACGACGTCGGCGTGATCGTCAGCTCCGGCATCGGCGGGATGGAGGAGATCGAAAAGAGCCACACCCAGCTGATGGAACGCGGGCCGAAGCGAATCAGCCCGTTCACCGTGCCGATGATGATCGCGGACATGGCGGCAGGTATCGTCGCCATCCACTGCCACGCCGGCGGGCCGAACTACGCCATCGTCAGCGCCTGCGCGTCCGGGTCTCATGGAATCGGCGAGGCCTCGGAGATCATCAAGCGCGGTGACGCCGTGGCGATGCTCGCGGGCGGCTCCGAAGCGACGATCACGCCCCTGACGATGGGCGCCTTCTGCCAGATCAAGGCAGTCAGCGAGCGCAACGACGAGCCTGAGAAGGCGTGCCGGCCGTTCGATTTGGGCCGGGACGGGTTTGTCATGGGCGAAGGCTCGGTGATGCTGGTGCTGGAGGAGATGGAGCACGCGAAGAAGCGCGGCGCGAAGATCCTCGCCGAGATCGCCGGCTATGGAGCCACCGCGGACATGTATCACTTCACGGCGCCACAGCCTGAAGGCAAGGGTGCGATCCGCGCCATGCGCCGCGCTCTCGAGAAGAGCGGAGTCGAGCTGGGCGACGTCGGTTACATCAACGCTCATGGGACGTCCACTCACCTCGGGGACCTCGCCGAGACCAAGGCGATCAAGGCGGTCTTCGGAGACCATGCCTATAAAGTCGCCATCAGCTCGACGAAGTCGGTACACGGGCACCTGCTCGGAGCCGCGGGCGCCATCGAGGCTGCCGCCTGCGTGCTGGCCCTCGACAGGGGCCTGCTCCCGCCGACCATCAACCTCGACGACCCAGACCCCGAGTGCGACCTCGACTACATCCCCAACAAAGCACGCAAGGCGGACATCAAGGTGGCCGTCTCGAACTCATTCGGCTTCGGAGGCCACAACGCGACGCTCGTGATCAAAGGCCCCGAGACCCGCAACTAGGAGAAGGACATATGGCAACCCCACTCGATTTCAAAGAACTTCAGGAGCTCGCCGCCGAGATCCTCGGCGTCGACACGGACCAGGTGCAGCTAGACAAGAGCTTCGCCAAGGACCTCGCGGCGGACTCGCTCGACCTCGTCGAGCTCATCGCCGCCGTGGAGGACAAGTACGACGTCGAGCTGCCGGAAGAGGAGCTCGAGAAGATGAAGCTGATCGGCGATCTCTGGAAGTTCCTGGAGCAGAAGACCGCCGAGCGGCTGGAGGCCTAGATGACATGGCGATAACCACCGCGTACCGCACGCGATCCGGAGCGGTTCCGCTCCGGTCTTTCAAGACCAAGGGCCGCCACAGCGCGATCGCCGGCGTCGGCGTCTATGCGCCCGAGAAGGTGATCACCAACTTCGATCTCGAGAAGACGATGGAAACGTCGGACAAGTGGATCGTTGAGCGCACCGGGATCCGAAAGCGTCACATCGCCGAGCCGGGCACCACCACGCTCGAGCTGGCGACCAAGGCCGCCCGCGCAGCGCTCGACGCCGCCGGCATCACGGCCAACGACCTGGACATGATCATGGTCGGCACGTCGTCGCCCGACGGGCCGTTTCCGTCGATCGCATGCCGCATCCAGGACGAGCTCGACGCGCCGGGCGCTGTCGCGTGGGACATGCTCGCCGCGTGCACCAGCTTCATGTACGGCCTGGCGACCGCTGACTCATTCATCGCGACCGAGCGCGCCGACAACGTGCTCGTCATCGGCGCCGAGGTGCTGTCGCGCATGCTCGACTACTCGAACCGCGGCACTGCGGTGATCTTTGGCGATGGCGCGGGAGCCGCTGTCGTGCGGCCCGCCCCCGACGGAGCCGGCTTCCTGTCGTGGTGTCTGGGCAGCGACGGTCGCGGTTATCTCCAGGTCACCTGCGGCAACAAGGAGTTCGGCGCGTACGCCGCGAAGGACCCCGCGCCCATCATCGAGATGCAAGGCCCTGACGTCTTCAAGTTCGCCGTCGACATCTTCATCCGCCAGGCGAACGAGGTGTGCAGCGCCGCGGGGGTCTCGATGGAGGACATCGACCTGTGGGTCCCTCACCAGGCCAACTTCCGCATCATCGACGCCGCCGCCCGGCGAATCGGGCTGCCCCTCGAGCGGGTCGCGATCAACATCGATGAGTACGGCAACACGTCGAGCGCATCGATCCCGATCGCCCTGGAGGAAGCCGTCAGGAAGGGCCGCGTGAAGACCGGCGACCATGTCCTGCTGGCCGGCTTCGGCTCAGGCCTGACGTGGGGCGCCAGCCTCCTCAAGTGGGTGTAGCGCTCGCAGGCCCCATCGCGCTTCTGTTTCCGGGTCAAGGCGTCCAGAAGCCTGGGATGGGCAAGAACCTCCACGATCGGTATCCGGCCGCGCGCCGCGCGTTCGAGCGCGCAGAGGAGGTCCTCGACATGCCGATTCGGCGGCTCTGTTTCGAGGGCCCTGTCGAGGAGCTCAACCGAACCGACATCATCCAGCCGTGCGTGATGACCGTCTGCTGGGCCGCGTACGAGGTCTGGCGCGAGAGCTACGGCTTTGAGAAGGTCAACGTCACGGCAGGGCATAGCCTCGGGGAGATCGGCGCCCTCGCGGCGGCCGGCTCCATCCCGTGGGAGACCGCACTGCTGCTCGTGAAGGAGCGCGGCCGCATCATGGCGCAGTCGGCCCACGACCAACCTGGAGGCATGATCGCCATCGTCGGCCTGGACGAATCGCAGGTGGAGGCGATCCGGGAGCAGGCCTCGGCGAAGGGCAAGCTGTGGGTGGCCAACCGCAACGCCGACGTGCAGTTCGTGCTCTCCGGCGAAACCGCTGCGGTGGCGGCGGCCGAGCCGCTCGCGCTGGCCGCCGGCGCGCGCCGCGCGCTCATCCTCACGATCCCGCTGCCCGCGCACACGCCGCTGATGGAGAAGGCCGCGGCCGCTTTCCGGAAGGTGGTTGACAAGCTCCCGCTCAAGACCCCGACGATCCCGATCCTCGCCAATGCGTCAGGCGAGGCCATGCGGACGGTGGCCAGCCTCCAGGAGGAGCTGCGGCAGCAGATGCTGCGCCAGGTCGACTGGGCCCGGACAATGGTCTCGATGCACACAATGGAGGTGCGCACCGTGGTGGAGCTGGGGCCCGGGCGGGTGCTCGCCAGCCTCGCCGCCAAGCACATCCCGGGCGTCGACACCTGGAACGCGGAGGAGCTCTTCATCGACTTTGCCGACCCGGTGACCGTGTAGTGTCCCGCTCCGGAGGATCAACCGAAATGCCAGAGGCAGCGCTGAGCGGTGCCCGTGGCACCCTGCGGGTTCATCCCGCTAGGCGCCCGATCTCCGCGTTGCCGGTTCCGCTACTCGCTTACAGGTCTATCGACATGCTCGCTGCGTTGCTCGCCGGCGCCTTGAGCTCGGGCGCCGATCGGGCGACTTTCGGCCGATCCTCCGGAGCAGGACACTGATGACCGAGCTGGAAGGCAAGACCGCGCTCGTCACGGGCGGCGGCAAAGGCATCGGCCGCGCGATCAGCCAGGCGCTCAGCGCCATGGGAGCCAAGGTGGTGGTGAACTACCGCTCCGACAAGGTCGCCGCCGAAGAGACTGCAGCCGCGCTGCCTGGCGCAACCGCGCACCAGGCCGATGTCGGAGACCCAGCCCAGGTGGAGGCGATGGTGAAGGCGGTCGGGAGGGTCGACATCCTCGTCAACAACGCGGGCGCCGTGCGCGACAAGCTGCTGATACAGATGGCGCCGGCGGACTGGGAGGAGCTGATCCGCACCGACCTCATGTCCGCCTTCGCGACCACCCGGGCGGCCATCATGTCCGGCATGATGCGGGCCCGATGGGGCCGGATAGTCAACATCTCGTCGATCGTCGGGCTGACCGGGAATGCGGGCCAATCCAACTACGCGGCGGCCAAAGCGGGGCTGATCGGTTTCACCAAGTCGGTGGCGCGCGAGTACGGATCGCGAAACATCACGTGCAATGCGGTCGCGCCGGGCTACGTGCGCACGGAGCTCACCTCCGGATCGCTCACCGATGCGATGGTTGAGGAGCTCGTCAAGATGACGCCGATCAAGCGTGAGGGCACTGCCGAAGACATCGCCGCCATGGTCGCCTTTCTCTGCTCCGATCGCGCGGGCTTCATCACGGGCCAGGTGATCGCTGTCGACGGAGGCCTGAGCTTATAGTGTCGCGCTCCAGAGGCTCGACCGAAATGCCAGGGGCAGCGCTGCGCGGTGCCCGTGTCACCCTGCGGGTTCATCCCGCTAGGCGCCCGATCTCAGCGTTGCCGGCTGCGCTACTCGCTTACAGGTCTATCGACATGCTCGCTGCGTTGCTCGCCGGCGCCTTGAGCTCAGGCGCCGATCGGGCGACTTTCGGCCGATCCTCCGGAGCACGACACTGATGGTCGCGGCCAAGACATACGCGGACCTGCGCATAGCGGGCGGCAAGCTGCCCCCGATCCCACTGCCCACCAACTGCCCCGGCTGCGGCGTGGGGCTCGACCACGACGAGTTGCGCAAGCACACCTATGTCTGCGTCTCGTGCGGCCATCACTTCCGGCTGGGGGCCGATGCGTGGATCGCCCTGATCGCCGACCGCGGGTCGTGGAGGGAGCGCTACGGCGACGTCCGCTCTCACGACCTCCTCAACTGGAAGGTGCCCAAGCCGTACCAGGCGACCCTCGACCAGCTGCGCGACGAGGGCCTGAACGAAGCTGTCCGCACCGGGACCTGCACCCTCGGCGGCCGGGGCATCTGGCTCGCCACCTTCGACTTCCGCTTCGTCGGCGGAACGCTTTCCATTGTGGCCGGCGAGCGTCTCGCGCGCGGCATGGAACAGGCAGCGTCATCCGGACTCCCTTACCTGCTGATCGCCGCCTCAGGTGGCGCGCGAATGCAGGAGGGCGTGCTGGCGCTGATGCAGATGGCCAAGGTCAACGCGGCGGTCGGGCGCCTGGACGTCGCGCGGGTGCCTTACTTCTCGGTCCTGACGGACCCGACGTTTGGGGGCACAGCCGCTTCCCTGGCGCTGCTGGCGGACATCAACATCGCGGAGCCCGGCGCCGCCATCGGCTTCACAGGCCCACGCGTGATAAAACAGGCGACGTACGCGGATCTCCCCGCAGGTTTTCAGAGCGCCGAATTTCAGCTGGCGCGCGGGCAGATTGACATGGTGATCCCGCGACCGGAGCTCCGGCGCCTGCTGGCGCACCTTCTGGAGATGTACCCATGAAGCTGCACGGCCGCCGGCCGGACGAGACAACCCTCACGGTGTGGCAGGTGGTCGAGCTTGCCCGCCACCCCGAGCGCCCGTACTCGCTCGACTACATACGCCGGATGGCGCCCGATTTCATCGAGCTGCATGGCGACAGGATGTCGGGCGACGACCCGGCCCTGGCCGGCGGAATCGGCACGTGGCACGGCCGCACGACGATGTTCCTCGGCCACCAGAAGGGTCGCAGCCTCAAGGAGCGGGTGGCCCGTAACTGGGGGATGATGCATCCGGAGGGCTATCGAAAGGCCATCCGCCTGGCGCAGCACGCCGCCAAATTCAACTTCCCGATCGTGTCCCTGATCGACACCCCTGGCGCGTACCCCGGCGCGGGGGCCGAGGAGCGGGGCATCGCGGCGGCGATCGCGCGGGCGATCATGGAATGGTTCCGGATTCCCGTGCCGATAGTGGCGGCAGTCATCGGCGAGGGCGGCAGCGGCGGCGCTCTAGGGATGGGCGTCGCGGACCGGGTCATCATGCTGGAGAACTCGATCTACTCGGTGGCTTCGCCCGAGGCTGCGGCGTCGATCGTCTGGCGTGACAACACGCGCAAGGTCGAGGCGGCCGAACAGCTTCAGCTCACGTCACGCGACCTGCTCGCGATGGGCGTCGTCGAAGAGGTCGTGAGCGAGCCGGAAGGCAGCGCTCGCACGGATTACCAGGCCACGGCGGCAGCCCTCGACGAGGCGCTGTACCGTCACGTGACGCAGCTCCTGGCCCAGCCGGCGGACGAGCTGCTCCAGCACCGCTACGAGCGATTCCGCTACATCGACTCCCTGGTCCGCGCAGAGCCGCAATTCGGCCCAAAGATCTAAAAGCGCGGGGGAGGCAGGCCTCCCCCCCGGGACCCCCACCCTCCCCACCACGCATGGAGGCGTTTGGAAGATGAACGAATGGGTGACGGCCGGGGTAAACCCGGCCTACTTGCCACGCTCGGACTTGTTATGAGATTGGTTATCCAGCGCGTGACGTCCGGCTCGGTCACCTGGGACGACGCGGGGCAGCAACAGCGTGCAACCATCGGGCGCGGCTTTGTGTTGTTGGTGGGTGCGGGATCAGATGACGATGAAGCGACCGTCCGGCGGCTGGCGGACAAGGTGATCGACATGCGCGTCTTCGCCGACGACGCCGGCCGGATGAACCTCAGCCTCGTGGACGTGCACGGCTCCGCGTTGATCGTGTCGCAGTTCACGCTGTTCGCAGACATGAGAAAGGGCCGACGTCCGAGCCTGCTTGGAGCAGGCGACCCCAAACGGGCGGAAGAGCTTTACCAGGCGTTTGTCGAGAGATTCCGCGAGCGCGAGATCGAGACCAGGACCGGCAGCTTCGGCGCCGTCATGGCCGTGACGATCGAGAACGACGGCCCCGTCACCTTTGTGCTCTCGTCCGACGACTGGCCGACGCGTGTCTGAGTCACACCATCGCTGGCTGCCGTACCTGGCGTTCGCATCAATCGCGTTGATCTGGGGCGCTTCCTTCCTTTTCATCAAGGTCGCCGTGCAGGACATGAGCCCTCCCGTGCTCGTCCTCGTAAGGAGTGCCTCGGGGGCCCTCGCGCTCGCGGCGATCATGCTCGCCAGGCGCCGGCCGCTTTTCCCGGACCTGAGGCATCGCCTGGTGCCGTTCGCGGTGATGGCGATCAGCAGTGGCGTCTTGCCCTGGATTGCGATCGCCTGGGGCGAGCTGAGGATCTCCAGCGGACTTGCCAGCATCCTCAACGCGACGACGCCACTGTGGGCGGCCATCCTCGTCTACTGGGTCATCCCGTCCGAGAGGCCTAGCGCTGTCAACTACGCGGGTGTCTTGATCGGCCTTGGCGGCGTGGTCATCCTGGTCCTGCCTGACATCACGGCAGGCGGGATCAAAGGTGACCTGATCGGGGCGGGGGCGGTGCTCGTCGCGTCGATGTCCTACGCCGTCGGCGCTCTGTACCAGCGCCGTAACCTTCGACGCGTGGATGTTTACGAGGGAAACCTCGGCCAGCTGGCCCTGACAGCGCTCCTCGTCCTTCCGCTGGCGGCGCCGGCAGTGCCCGGCGCGCACCTCGAGCTGCGCTCAGCGGCCGCGGTTCTCGCGCTGGGTTTCGCCGGCTCCGGGATCGCAGGCGTCCTCTATTACTACGTCCTCAACTCGCTTGGTCCGGTGCGCGGCTCCGGGGTCACCCTCCTGGTCCCCATGACCGCCGTGTTCTGGGGAGTCATCCTCCTGCACGAGCAGGCCACCCTCCCTATCCTGGCCGGGATGGTCGTGATCCTGGCCGGCATCGTGCTCACCAACCTCGGCCGGCGGACAGTGAGCCCCGAACGGTCCGAGCCTGAAACGGCCGCCGCGTGACGCCGTTCATCGAGACGCACGCAGCCGAGGTCCGCAAGGCGGCCGGCCGGATCCGGCCCTACGTCCGCCGCACGCCGACGCTTGCCACGGACCTCGATCCCGACCTGCGCCTGAAGGCCGAATGCTTCCAGGCCACCGGCTCGTTCAAGGTGCGAGGGGCGTTCAACGCAGTCCTCTCGCAGATGACGCGCGACCCTCGCCCGACAGGCTTGATCGCCGTCAGCTCAGGCAACCACGCGCAGGCGGTCGCGCTGGCCGCTCGGACGGTGGGTATCCCGGCGCTGATCCTCATCCCCGAAGATGCAAACCCGACCAAGGTCGCCGCCACGCGCGCTCTGGGGGCCGAGGTGATCCAGGAAGGGATCACGTTCGCCAACCGCGAGCAGCGTCTCCACGAGGTGATGGCCGAGCGAGGCTTCTCGCTGGTCCACCCGTTCGACGATTGGGATGTCATCCACGGCCAGGGCACGGCTGCCGACGAGATGCTCGAGGACGAGCCGGGCCTCCTCCTGCTGGCCGCGCCGGTCGGCGGTGGCGGGCTCCTCTCCGGTACTGCGATCGCGGCCAAGAGCCGCAACCCGGCGATCAGAGTGGTCGGCGTGGAGCCCGTCCAGGCTGACGACGCGTACCAGAGCTGGAGGGCGGGTGCCATCCGGCGCCTGGAGGTGGCCCCCACGACGATCGCCGACGGCGTCCGTACCACTGCGGTCGGAGAGCGAACCTTCGAGGTGATGTTCGCCCAGGGGTTGGTGGACGAGATCGTCACGGTCACCGAGGACGAGATCGCCGCGGCGGTGCGGGTCGCATGGACCCGGCTGCATATCGCGCTCGAGCCGACCGGCGCGCTGCCCCTGGCCGCCTACCTGACCGGCAAGCTGGCGAATGCGGAGACGACCCCTGCGCGGGCGGCGGCCGGGCGGGTCGGCCTGATCCTGAGCGGTGGGAACGCCAATCTGGAGACGGTGGCTAAACTGCTCGGAACCCGATGATCCCAGTCAAAGAGGTGATGACGACGAACGTGACCTCCTTCCGCGAGGACACGCCGGTCGAAGAGATCGCGCTCACGTTGACCACCAAGCGAATCACCGGCGGACCTGTGATCGCGGCCGACGGGCACGTGGTAGGGATCGTCTCCGAGACTGACGTCTTCACCAAGAAGGGCAAGGTCGCGCGGGACATCATGAGCCAGCACGTGATCACGGTCAGCGAAGACACCGGCATCGACGAGGCGGCGCGGCTTCTCGTCGGCGAGCGGATACGACGCGTCCCGGTGGTTAAGCGGGGCAAGATGGTCGGGCTGCTCAGCCGATCCGACGTGCTCGATTTCTTCGCCACCACGCGCTGGACCTGCAACGTGTGCGGGCGCTGGGAACGGGGGCTGGAGCAACCGGAGCGCTGCCATTCGTGCTCGAGCACCGACATTCGCCTGGAGCGCGCCGACCCTGGCCACTGATCGGTCTGGCCGGCTGTCCCTGAAGGCCCAGAGCTTCACGGAGTCGGTCATCCGGGAGATGACGCGCCTCAACCTCGAGCTGAACGGACCTGATCGCGCGATCAACTTCGCGCAGGGCTTTCCTGACTTCCCGACCGATCCGGTCATCATCGAGGCGGCCGCCCAGGCCATGCGAGACGGTTTCAATCAGTACGCAACGACCTGGGGGGCGCCTCAGCTGCGCAGAGCCATCGCGCGCAAGCAGTCGGCGGCTTGGGGCCGCGAGGTCGACTCCGAGCGAGAGGTCACTGTGGCCTGCGGGGCCACCGAGGCGATGATCGCGGCGATGCTCGCGGCGGTCGATCCCGGCGACGAGGTCGTGGTCTTCGAGCCCTACTACGAGAACTACGGTCCCGACTGCATCATCAGCGGCGCCGTTCCGCGCTACGTGACGCTGCACGCGCCGAGCTGGTCATTCGACCCTGACGAGCTGCGTCGCGCCTTCAACGGCAAGACCAGAGCGATCGTCATCAACACGCCACACAATCCGACCGGAAGAGTCTTCTCGCGAGCCGAGCTCGAGCTCATCGCCGAGCTTTGCATCGCGCATGGCGCGCTGGCGATAACCGACGAGATCTACGAGCACCTCGTGTACCACGGTGAGCACGTGAGCATCGCCACGGTGCCGGGCATGGCCGATCGGACCATCACCATCAGCGGCGCGAGCAAGACGTTCTCGGTCACGGGGTGGCGCGTGGGGTGGCTCATCGCGCCCTCAACGCTGACCGCGGGCATTCGCAAGGTGCACGACTTCCTGACCGTCGGGGCCGCCCATCCGCTCCAGGTCGCAGTCGCCGCCGCCCTCGACTTACCGCCGTCGTTTTACGTCGACCTTCTCGGCGATTATCGCGAGCGAAGGGATGCGATCGTGGCGGGTCTCCAGGAGTGCGGTTTCGAAGCCGCGGCGCCCGATGGCGCGTACTACGTGATGGCGGGCATTGCGGGGTTCGGGTTCGGCGACGACACAGCGATGGCGCGGCATCTCATCGAGACGGTCGCCGTCGCGACGGTGCCGGGGTCGAGCTTCTTCCACGACCCTGGCGAGGGCCGAGGTCACCTGCGCTTCAGCTTTCCCAAGCGAATCGAGACCATTGAGCGCGGCGTCCAGGCGCTCCGCTCAATCCAGGCGCTCCGCTCGATCTAGGCGCTCCGCTCAATCTAGGCGCTCCGCTCGATCTAGGCGCTTCGCTCAATCTAGGCGCTCCGCTCAATCTAGGCGCTTCGCTCAAGGCGGCCTTAACAACCAGGGTTCTCCAAACGTCGAGCGCTGCCTACGTTGGCGTCATGCGCAACATGCTGCGGAAGCCGCTCACGTGGATGGTCCTTGCCGAGTGCGCCGTCGTCGCGGCGCTCTTCATGGTGTCCTGGCACCTGATCGCCGCCGTGCCGAAATCGGATTTCTCTTTTCCACCGGCGACCTCCCCGCTCCCTCAGCCCCGCGACCATACGGGCACTGTCGCGTCGCGCGCGAAGGCCGCGCAGAGGCCTCAGCCGCTGCTCCCGGGGCTCAACGTTGACGCGAACTTTTGGCGCATAAGGCTTGCCGAGCTCAACCGCGGCCAGGCGGAGTTCGAGATGCTGGAGTGGAGAATCGTCCACTCGGCGATGGACGCCGCCCACCGCTACGTGGAATCGGTGGTGCTCCCATCGATCGCGCGAGCTGAGAGGCCCCGACCTTGAGCTTCGCCTCCCCGGCTTCGCCGCAGAGGTCCGGCCGTCCCGCGTAGCGGCGTGCCGGGATGTGGGGCCGCGGAGGGGAGGGACCCGCGCGCTACTTAGCGCCCGCCACGCAGGTGAGCGCTGAACCCATGTGCCCGGACAGCGTCGGGTATGCGGCTCCGCCGCCGATCATGACGAGGTCGCCGCGGGCTTGTTTGCGCTAGGACTTGTTTTCAGGCGTCATCGTGACGTTGCCGTTCAGCGTGGCACCGTCTTCGACAGTCAGGCGGCTGACCTTGACCTCGCCGTTGAGCTTGCCCGAACCGCCGAGCGTCAAACGCTTGCGCGCTGTCACGTTGCCGTTGACCTGGCCACGCACGCTGACATTGGCCCCTTCGATCGAGGCCTGGACGTTGGCGGTGGAGTCCACCAGAACGTCGCCGCTGGCCTTGAGCTCGCCTTCGACAGTCCCGTACACCTTCAGATCGCCGTGAATCTCGAGTCGCCCGTGCAGGCTGTCGCGGGGGCCGAGGATGACGACATTGGTTCCACCGTTCTGCGCGGTCCCGGCCGAGTGAGCCGCGGACTTTTCAGCTTGGGCCATGTGGGGCCTCCTCTACTGGGTTTGATCGAGCTTCCCTTACGTCCTACTCAACTCCTGCCGACCTGTGCTCTTGCGCCCGCGAAATTCGCATACCAGGAGAGCTGTGAATTTGGACGAGCTAGCATCGTAACAGGGTGCACCTGAAGGCAGAGAAAGGGAACGGAGGCGCGAGCGGCCGCGTTGAGAGCAGCGGTTCCCTGCCGCCCACACTGCATTGATGGACCCCGACGCGTCCGACGAGATGACCGACCATCTGGTCGATTTCTTCGATCAGATCGCCTCCGTTTACGACTCCTGGGCCGGCGGCCAGCATGGTCGGGTGGCGGCCAGGCTGGTCGAGCTGGCGGCGCCGAAGAAGGGCGAGCACGTTCTCGACGTCGCGACCGGTACCGGGCTTGTCGCCCACCTCGTGGCGACCAAGGTCAGCCCGGGCACCGTGATCGGCATCGACCTCTCGGACCGGATGCTCTCGATCGCGCGCTCGAAGAAGAGCAAGAACATCCAGTTCGTGGGTATGGCCGCCGAGCGTCTGGTCTTCCGACCGGAGACGTTCGACCTGGTCACCATGGGCGAGGCGCTCGCCTACCTGTCCGATCCGAATGACGCGCTCTCAGAGGCCCACAGGGTTTTGCGCGCCGGCGGCAGGCTTGCGGTCTCGTGCCAGAGGCGCAGCCTGAGCACCCGCGCGCAGGACCTGTTCTTCCAGGGATTGGCGCCGTTGGCGCGGCGCCACTACCTGAGCCTTCCCCGCTACAGCTCCGAGAGGGCGCGCTTTGGCGAGCCTGATGTGCTGCCGCAGCTCCTGGGGTCCGCAGGCTTCGACGTCACGCGGATCACCGAGATGGTCACCGGTGGTCGAACCCAGGACGCGCAGGAGTGGACCGACCTGATGGCGGGCGCCGGACCGCTGCCCCACACGTTGATCATGTCGCTGGGACCTCGCTACCGCGCCGAGCTGGAGGCCGAGGTGGAATCGGCGATGGCCAGCCTTGGCGATCCCGACGACGCATTTCGTTATCACCACTCATACGTCACCGCAGTGGCGCGAAAGCGTTGAGACCGCGCTAACCGACCCGCGCCCTCGATTCGCGACCCATCGTGGCCAACGCGACGACCGCGGCAAGGATGCACAGGCCGGCCGCTATGGTGAAGATCTCGCGGTCCTCCTGCAGGAACGCGGCCGCGACAAGACGCGCGAGGTGGTCGACGCGCGCGCGTACATCCGGGTCTGTGAGCTGCGGCGTACCAAGGATCTGACGAAACCGGTACAGCCCAAAGGCGGTCAACGCGGAAAGCCCGATCAGCATTCCCATCACGCGCGCGAGCACGACAAGGCTGGCTGCGAGCCCATGGTTCTGTGCGCGCGTCAGCTCGAGCACGGCGGCGGTGAGCGGCGCGATCACCATCCCAAAACCAAGACCGCATGCGCCGAGCGCGATATCGGCCGGCCGGAGCGGGCCGATTCGCAGCGCGAGCTCGCCGGCCTGCCAGCCGGACATCTGGATGAATGCTGCGGCCGAACCGAGCATGCCGAGTACCGCGGTCAGGCGGCGGCCGATGCGCCCTGCCAGCACACCGCCGAGCATTGCTCCAAGCGGCACTCCGATGAGGAACTGCGTGAGCAGCAGGCCGGCGGCGAGCTGGTCGAGGCTGAAGACCAGCCGGCCGAGGATGGGCACGTCCACCAGGGCGACCATGAGCGCCGCGCCGATCAGAAGGTTCGCCCCCCCCACGCCGATGAATCGCCGGCTGCGGAGGAGTTGGCTCGGTATCAGCGGTTCGAGGCTGTGGACCTGGCGCCACCCGTAGAGCGCCAGAACGATCAAGCTCAAGATGCCAAGCGGGACGAAGAGGCCGCTGGTGGCGCGGCTGGTGGGGTCGTCGGGGTACAGCGCCACCACTAGGAGGCCGAGACCGAGGCCGAGGAGGGAAGCGCTCTTCCAGTCAACCGAGGCCGCCGACGGCGCTGTCGCGGCTCCGCGATCGCGTCTGGCGATGAGAAGTCCGACCGCGCATAGCGCGGCGAGGGGCAGGTTCAGCCAGAACACGAAGCGCCAGCCACCAAGGGCTGAAGCCGCCGCCGCCAGCGTGGCGCCATAGAGCGGTCCGAAGACGCTGCCGGCCTCCTGGAGGGCGGAGACCGAGCCCAACGCAAACGTGCGCCCACCGTTTCGGTACAGGTCGGCGGCCAGCGCGAGCGTCAGCGGCACCAGCCCGCCTCCCCCCAGACCCTGCAGGAGGCGGCCGGCCACGAGCCAGGGCAGTCCCGCCAGGCTGAGCAGGCCGGCCGTGGCGGTGATTGCCGAGCCCACCGCGAAGACCGCCATGCAGAGCGCGTACACGGGAGCGCGCCCCCGAACGTCGGAGTAGGCGCCGAGCAGCGGCATCGCGATCACGTAGCCGCACAGGAAGCCGGTCACGATCGGCGTCGCCTGCTCGAAGCGGTCGATGGTGAGGCCGACGTCGCCGATCATGGCGGGCAGCAGGGTCACGACGAGATAGGCGTCGAGGGCGGCGACAAAGAGGCCGGCTCCGGCCAACCCCAACAGAAGCGTTCGCGGTGGCCGCTCCTGCACGCTGCGCGGGCCGGACGAGCCCGGCGTCACGCGCCGTCCGTCAAGGCGTGGGCGAAGCGATGGTGACCGTCGCGTCGAATCCGCTCATGTCGACCTCGACAGAGCTGGCGGCGCCGCCATCCCCGAAAGGCCCGTCGAGCATCGCTTTGCGAATCAGGTGATCCGAGCCGCCCACCCAGATGGTGGCCGCGATGTCGCCGGACGATTTCAGCTGGGGCAGCAAGCCCGCGATCTGCGCCGCGCTGTAGGTGGCCGCAATCTTGTGCGAGTCCACGTCGCCTACCTTCTCGGCCCCGAGGTACTTGGGGTTCAGACCCGCGGGAATGACAGCAGGCAGGCCAGCCTTGAGGTCGAACAGCTTGGCCACGTCAGGAATCTCTGCGGCGCCCGCGCCGGTCACCTCGGTGAAGCCTGAAAGAGGCGGGCGGAGGTACACGTGGCCACCCGAGATGACCACCTCCAGGCCGATCAGAAGGTCCTGATACCGGACTGTGTAGACGGTGTCACTGTCCGAGGGCAGGCGGAGGGTCGCCTTGGCGCTGACGAGCTCGTAGCCCTGGAACGAGATCTTGCCCTTCGTGAACTTCAGGGTCGCGCTCACAGTCTTGAGCTTCGCCATCGCCGAGCCCCCATCGCGCAGCGCCTGGGCCGGGTCCACGGGCTGGAGCCCTCCGCAGGTGGTCATAGCGAGCGAGGCCAGCGCCACGCCGGCCAGCGCCGCGGCGCCGAACTTGGTCCTCACGTCACAAGTATTAGCCCCGCATCGAGCCCGTTTGTGACGGTCTCAGGCTGAACGGTCATCCCTGGCGCGCACGATGATGCGGATCGGCCGGTCGTAAAACAGGTAATCCCAGGCCCAGTTGACCAGCACCAGGATCCGGCTTCGGAAGCTGATCACGTTCACCAGGTGGACGGCCAGCCACATCAGCCATCCTAAGAAGCCGGACAGATGGACCCGGCCCAGCTGCGCGACGGCGGAATTGCGCCCGATGGTGGCCATGATTCCGGGGTCCTTGTAGCGAAACGCCCTGGCGCCGCCGTTCTGAACAAGCTCGGAGATGGTGGCGGCGACGTGTCGCCCCTGTTGCATGGCAACCGGGATGAGCATTGGCA
>JBGOTG010000010.1:0-24938 GCA_041476405.1 Candidatus Dormibacteraceae bacterium
ACGTTTTTGTACGCGGCGTGATTCGGGCCGAAGAGGGCGCTGCCGATCATCGCGTACGCGTCGAACGAGTCCGGCGGCACGAGCCGGTGGAAGTACTTGAAGCTCGTCTTGTTGAACTCGGACTGGCCGGTCATGCAGAACATGGGGATGTGGGAGCGGTCGAGGATCGGGACCACGGTGGACGCCTCGTCGGAGGTGCAGCCGACCACCCCCATGAGGTTCGAGTTGCCGGCGATCATCGAGTTGGCCGCAGGCACTGCGTCGGCGGGCTCGCCGCGCGTGTCGAACGACTGGCAGCTCAGCTGGCGGCCGCCGATGCCACCGGCGCCGTTGATCGAGAGCGAGGCGGCATAACACCCGGCCAGGTACCGAGGACCAAAGCTGGCATCGGCACCCGAGAAGGGAGCGAGGACGCCGACGAGCAGCGCTCCCGAACCCAGCCCGCCGCCGCCCGAGGAGCTCCCCCCACAGGCGGCCAGCAGTAGAAGGGCGCCGATCGTCGAGAGGAGCCGGGGTCGATTCAACTGGGGATGATCGGCTCGCTGAAACTTGTTCACCTTCGTTCCTCGCTGTGAGCACGAGTTGGACAATCGATTGTCGACAATTCTATCCACAATCTTGAGCTCGTGGCCGCATATTCTTACCCGCGAGGAGAATTCGGCTTTATGAAGACGGCGTTGATCGAGGTCGAGGGGCAGGCTGCCGAGGAACCGGCGCGCGGAGGCGTCAGCCTGTACCGCAAGCTCCGCGAGGCGATCGTCGACGGCCGTTTTCAACCCAACGAGCGGCTGGTCGAGGCGGACCTCGCGCGCGTTTTCGGCGCGGGCCGCACCGCCATCCGAGCCGCCCTGGTGAGGCTGGACCAGGAGGGCCTGGTGGAACGCCAGCCGAATCGGGGCGCACGAGTGCGGCTCGTCTCCGACCGGGAGGCGCTCGAGATCGAGGAGGTCCGGGTCGCGCTCGAGCAGATGCTCGCGAGACACGCCGCGACGCGGATCACACCCGGCGACGTGGCGGAACTTCGCGGCATCCTCGAGGAGATGACCGCCCGCGTCGAGGCCGGCGACCCGATCGGCTATTCGGAGCTGAACTCCAAGTTCCACGAGATGATCTGGGCCATCGCCGGCCAGGGCGTGGCGGCGACGCTGGTGGCCAACCTGAAGTCGCAGAGCATCCGGTTCCAGTACCGGACAATCCTCCAGCCGGGTCGCCCGGACCGCTCGCTGCGCGAGCATCGGCTTATCGTCGACGCCCTGGCCTCTGGCGACCCGGACGCCGGCGAGACTGCGATGCGAGACCACCTGAGCCGGGTCGTGGAGACGCTCAAGCAGGCGATCGCCCGCCACCGAGGCTACTGAAGCCGCGCAGGTAATCGGTCATCCGGAGTGGCGACCCGGAGCGGGGGACCTCCTAGTGGCAGAGAGCCTTGATGTCTTTGGCGACCGCTGCGGCGTCCGCCGCAAGGGGCTTCGACGCGTCGTGGTACTGGCCGAGGCCCTGCAGGATCATCGCCTTGTTCCTTGCGCCGTAGCCGTTCAGCGCGATCTGGAGCCCGCCGTCCATGGCCTCGAGATCGCTCTTGTACCTTCTGAGATCGTCGGCTATGCAGGCAGGAACATCGCCGTTGTTGATTACCGCAATCGCCTGCTGCAGCTTCTGGTCACTGGCCGTGATAGCGGACCGGCAGGTGCTCGGATAGCTGCCTTTGCAGCGCGCGTTGAGCACCGGCAGCGTCTTGTTGAACGCGCCGACGGCGGGCAAGGCCGAGTTGTTCCAGAAGAGATAGGCGCGCCCGAACTCGAGACCGGCAGGAGTTGGGGTCGGGGTCGGAAACGAGGGCGTCGCCCGCAAGCCCGCCGGCGAGAACAGTCCGCGGAGGCTGTAGCCGACGATCACCAGCACGACCAGGATCACCAGCCCGATCGCCACCGGTACCAACCGGTAGTCACGCAGCGGGCCTTTGGGTCCCCAGGGAGGCGAGGGGTCCTTCTCTGGGGTGATGATGACAGGCATGGGGGGCGGTGCAGGTGGAGGTCCCGGGGGCGGTGGTGGCGGTGGCGGCGCCGGCATCGTCGGAGAGGGCTCCTGGGCCCAGCCTGGCGGTTCGCTCATCGCGCTTAGTATCGCTGGCTGCGCGTCAAGCCGCGTCACTTTGGCGGGCCTACTCCAGCTGCTCGCTCAGCCAGTCCGCCATCAGCGGCCGGTACTTGTACGCGATGTTGTTGCACACGTGGTTCCCATCCGGGTAGATCACGAGGGTGGCATTGGCCGCCTCTCTCGCGATTCGCTCGGCGTGCGAGGGCGGAAACAAACGGTCCCTGCCCCCGTGGATGACGAGCATCGGCTGGGTCACGTCGCCGAGCACCCCCTCCAGGTTCAGGGTGTAGGCCTTGCTGCGAGCCTCAGCCTCGCCTGAGGACTTTGTGTAGTAGATGTATCCCCCCTTCGTCAGCGGGTTGAGGGCGTCCCAGCATTCGCCGAGGTTGTAAGGCCCGGCCAGCCCGACCAGCGCGCGGATTCGCTTCTCGTGGGCCGCCGCGCGGGGGCCGTAAATCGCGCCCATGCTTATCCCCATCAGGCCGATGCGCCCCTGGTCGACTCCGATGTCGAGAGCCGCCAGGTGATCGAGCAGCGGACCGACAACCGTCTCCCAGTCGGGACGGATCGCGAAGTGCACCGAGTTCTCGGACTGACCCGGACCGTCGATCGTGAGCGTCGCCAACCCGCGCCGGAGAAAGTCCTCCTCGATCGCGAACAGCTCTTCCTTCGACGAGTCGAGCCCGGGCACCATCATCACGAGCGGAGGCCGGCGCGCGTCCTTGGGCCGGCGCAGGTGACCCGGGATGATGTGTCCCTCGAACGGGATCTCCAGGCGCTCCGCGGGTGGGTCGAGGTGCGGCAGCGCCTTGCGGTACACGGCGACCGACCTGTCGCGCAGCTCGGCGTGAAGCGCGACGTCTTCGAACCACAGGAACTTGCCCAGGTGGTAGCACCAGGCCGCACGTTGGCGGGCCTGTGCGGCGGAGAGCAGGCGCCCACGCCGCTCGGCCTCGTCCCCCAGCGCCTCGTGCACCATCCCGACCGCCTTCCAGTTCGGGGCCCAGTCGCCCCACTCGGTCGTCTTCGCGACCGTCTCGTCGAAGTCGTTGACGTCGATCCCGTTGGCTACGAAACGCGGCCGCCAGTGCTGCGCCGCGACCTGCACGCGGTTGGTGGTCTCCTGCGCGCTCACTGGATCGCCGCCTTCCTGCCGGTCTTCTTGCCGGCTATCGCGTCGTCAAGGCTCGATCCGAGGTCGTGCAGCAGGGCCGCCGCGCAGTTGCGGCCCGGCAACCCCGAGACGGAGCCGCCCGGGTGCGTGCAGGCCCCGTTCTGATACAGGCCTTCCACCGGCGTCCTGTAAGAAGACCAGCCTTCGACGGGCCTGAACCAGCCGCTCTGGTCGGGCGAGTTGGCGCCTCCGTGGCAGGAGCCGCGCCAGTTGGCAGGGTTTCGCCGTTCCAGGTCGAGTGGGGATTCGACGCGCTCCGCCATAACGATCCGGCGCGACAGGTTGGGCGCCAGGCGCGACAGCCGCTCGAAGAGCTCGCTCGAGACGTCTTGCTTGATCGCGTCCCAGCGCTCGGGACCCTCGGCGAGCTCGTACGGGAGAAAGCTGATCACCTTGAACGTGTGCCGGCCGGCCGGCGCTCGGGTGGGATCGATGACGGTGGGTGTGAGCGCGAGGAAGACGGGCTCCTCCAGGTCGACCCGGCCAGCCCGGAAGGCCGCGAGCATCCTAGCGTACGAGTCGAGCGATTCCATTGCGCCCATCGTCACGCTGGCTCCCGGACCGTTCTCCATCCTGAAGAGCGGCGCCTCGGACAGCGCGTAGTGCGTGACGAACATCGTGAGGTTCGGCTGCCAGCGCGCCACGCCGGCCAGGTAGTCGCCGGGCAGGTTCTCTTCGCCCACCATGCCGGGAAGGTGCTTGATATGGATCGTCGAGACCACCGCCCGGTCTGCTTCATAGGTCGACCCGTCCTCTGTCTCGACCGCCGTCGCACGACCGCCCTCGACGGCGATCCGCGTGATGCGCCTGGAGGTGAGGATCTCGCCGCCGTTCTCCTCGATGACGCCGGCGAGGGCGCGGGGAAGCCGGATCGAGCCTCCCTCCGGCAGGATCCAGCTGAAGCGCTGCCGGCCCGCCGCCAGCGAGAACGCCATCAGCCCGGTCTCCGGCTCGTCGAGCGGGTGCAGGGTCATGAACGCTATCCACGCGAAGAACGCCCTCACGTACTCGTCGCGGAAGCGCTCCTTGACGATGTCGAGTGCCGTCGCCTGGCGGATCGCGACCATCCTCTCGCCCATCGGGCCGACCGACGTCCGCACGGCGACCTCGGCCGGAGGCCTTGGCGCGCCTGCGCGCTCGTCGTTCACCACCGGCGCCATGAGGTCCCAGTCGGCCAGCAGCTGCCGGTACGCATCGGCGTCCGCGGGCGAGAACCGCCGCAGCTCGGCGCACGTCCGGTCCACGTCGCGCCACATGGTGATCGAGCTTCCGTCCAGGAATGGCATCGTGAAGACCGGGTCCGGGTACAGGTACTTGAGCCCGTGCCGATCCAGCTCGAGCTCGTTGTTTCGCATCAAAGGGTTGCTCTGGATCAGGTTGTGCGCGGTCGCGCACGGGTCATGGACGAACCCCGGAAGCGTCAGCTCTTCGCTGGCGGTGTCGCCGCCGATGCCCGGCGCGCCCTCGAGCACCAGCACGCGGAATCCGGCACGCGCCGCATACGCCGCCGCGACCAGGTTGTTGTGTCCGGCGCCGGCGAAGACTATGTCGTGCCGGCTCATGCCGCACCCAGGTACAGCCGGCCGATCTCGGGGTTGTTGAGGACCTCGGGGCCGGGACCCTCCAGGCGAATCCTCCCGCTCTCCATCACGACTCCGTGGCTCGCGATGCCCAGCCCGGAGCGGGCATTCTGCTCGACGAGGAGCAGCGTGTGGCCGGCCTGGTTCATGACCTGGATGGTGTTGAACACCAGGGAGCGCGTTTTCGGATCGAGGCCCATGGAGGGCTCGTCGAGGATGAGGAGCGACGGGTCCAGCATCAATGCGCGGGCGAACTCGACGATCTTCTGCTGCCCTCCCGAGAGCGAGGCGGCAAGCTCGTGGCGCCGCTCGCGAACGATGGGAAAGGTCTCGCAGACGGCCGCGAGGCGGCGCTCGACGACTGCACGGTCTCGCACCGTGTAGGCTCCGAGCCGCACGTTCTCCCAGACCGTCATGGTCGGGAACAGGCTGCGCTCCTGCGGGACCTGGACGACGCCTCGGCCGAGGATGGACCGCGGGCTGAGACCGGCGATGGACTCGCCTCGGAACCGGACCGAGCCGCGACTCGGCCGCAGCAGGCCACTGACCACCCGCAGCAGGGTGGACTTGCCGGCCCCGTTCGGCCCGACGATGCAGGTCAGGCTGCCTTCGTCCACCACGAGGTCGATGCCGAGCAGGATGTCGCCGCCGCCGTAGCCGGCGCTGAGACCTTCCAGCTCGAGCAGCGCTCCCACATCAGGCTCCCAGGTACGCGTCGAGGACCGCCGGGTCGCTCCGCACGGCGTCCGGCTTTCCTGCAGCGATCTGACGCCCCTGGTGCAGGACTATCACCTCGGAGCAGAGGTTCATGACGAAGCCCATGTTGTGCTCGACGATCAGGAAGGTGGTGCCGCGCGTGTTGAGCGTGCGGAGGCGGTCCGCGATGCGCTCCAGCAGCGCGGGGTTGACGCCGCCCGCCGGCTCGTCCAGGAGAACGAGCTCCGGCTCGGCCATCATCACCGCACCGAGCTCGAGGAGCTTGCGCTGCCCGTAGGACAGCGAGCCGCCGAGCAGGGAGGCGACGTGCGAGATCTCGAGGAAGTCGAGCATGTCCATGGCGCGCGACCTCTCGCTGCTCCAATCGGCCCGCGAAAACAAAGCGCGCAGCCCGCTGCGCCGCACCGGAACCAGAAGGTTCTCCAGCGCGGTGAGGCGCGGGAAGATGCGCGCGAGCTGGAAGGTGCGGCCGATCCCGCGGTCGTAGACACGGTCGGGCCCAAGGCCGTCGATCGATTTGGCCTTGAACGTCATGCGGCCCTGGTCCTTCGGGATGAAGCCGGTGACCAGGTTGAAGATCGTGGTCTTGCCCGACCCGTTGGGTCCGATAAGCCCGGTGATGCTGCCTGCAGGGACGGACAGCGAGCAGTCGTCCACTGCGACCACGCCACCGAATCGCTTGCTGAGGTGATCGATCTCCAGCAAGCTCACGGCGCGACAACCTTCTGCGGCGCGGGTGCTCTCGCCCGCCACCTGGCGATCAGCTCGCGAACCGACGGGATGATGCCGCGGGGCATGAGGAGGATGACGAGCAGGAACACCGCGGAGTAAAGGACGAGGTACAGGCGGCTTGCCCCGTAGTGATACGCGAGCCAAAGCTGCGCCGGCTCGAGGATCACAGCGCCGAGGACGGGCCCTCCGAGGGTGCCCAGGCCGCCAAGGAACACCATCAGCACCATCGAGATGCCGATGAGCGGGTCGACGACGAACTGCGGATAGATGTACGTCACGTAGTAGCCGTAAACGCCGCCGATCATCCCGACGAGCGCCGCGCTGACGACGAACGCGGTGAGCTTGAAAGCACCGGCCGGGACGCCGACGGCCAGCGCCTTGTCCTCGTCGTCTCGGATGGCGAGCAGGCCAAGGCCGAATTTCGAGCGGCGGATCCACCACGAGACGGCGAGGCCGAGCAGCGCGAGCACGAGCATCGCGTAGTAGAAAGGGATGTCGTAGAAGTCGCCACGCCACGGTGGGATCGGGAAGCCCAGACCCGACCCGCCGCCGGTCAAGCCGATCAGGTTCTCCGCCAGCAGCTGCAGCATGAACATGAAGGCGATCGTGACGATGACGAACGTCGCGGCTCGCGTGCGCAGTGCGAACCAGCCGACCAGCACCGCCAGCAGAGCAGTGATGAGACCGGCGACCGGCACAAACAGGAACGGCGTGTAGCCGCCTGCAACGCCGAGCTTGGCCAGCAGGAGGCCCAGCGTGTAGGAGCCGAAGCCGAAGAATCCCGCGTGGCCCAGCGAGATGTAGCCGGTGTAGCCGCCCATGATGTTCCAGGCTGTCGCGAGCCCCACGTACATGAGCGTGAAGGTGGCCATGTTCGTCGTCGCCGAATCCGGCGAGATCGAGGGGAGCACGAGCGCAAAGGCGAGCAGCACCACCATGCCAGAGCCCATCAGGACGCGCATGTCGGGCAAGCGCATCACAGCCTGTCTCGCACACTGACGCCAAACAGCCCTTGCGGCCGCACGAGCAGCACGGCGACGAGGATCACGAAGAACACGAAGCTCGCCCAGACCGGCGAGATCACGACGGCGGTGATGTCAGTCGTCACCAGCATGATCAGCGCCGCGATGATGGCGCCGCGCAGGCTCCCGAGCCCACCCAGGACGATGATCGTCAGCAGCCTCGAGATCAGGTCGTAATGGCTTCCAGGGTTGAACGAGTTCGTGATCCCGAACACCACACCGCCGGCGGCCGCCGTGGCCATGCCGATGCCGAAGGCGAAGGCCGACACCCTGTCGACGTCGATGCCGACGAGCTGGGCGGCAGTCCGGTTGAGCATCGTCGCGCGGATGGCGCTGCCGAAGCTCGTGCGGTAGAGCAAGAGGAACATCGCGCCCAGGATCGCGAGGCAGAGCAGAAAACCGAGGACGTAGACATACGCGACCCGGAAGCTGCCGATAGGAAAGCTTGCGGTGTCATACCACGCCGTGATCTGGACGTAGTTGGAGGTGAAGAAGTAGCCGAGCAGGCCCTCGATGCCGAGCGCGAGGCCATAAGTAACCAGCACCGAGAGCGCCTCGCGATCCGTCTTCAGAGGACGGACGAACACGATCTGCAGGATCACCCCCAGCACGAACATGACCGGCATCGTCACGACAAGGCTGAGGAATGGGTCGATGTTCCACCGGTTCCAGAGCGCGAAGCTCAGGTAGGCCCCCAGCACGACCAGCGCGCCGTGGCCGACGTTGATGATCCGCATCACGCCGAAGATCAGCGTCAACCCGGACGCCATCAGCGCATACACGCCCCCTGTGAGGATGCCGAGGACCGCTGCCTCGAGCGCCAGGGTCATGGCGGGGAACCAACCGCGATGCGGGGACGGCCCTTTCTCACCGTCCCCGCTTCAGGCCCTACTGCCAGTCGTGCTTCGGGTATTCGGGCTGTGCCGAGGCCACCGACGGCGGGTAGACGAAGACTGCGCTTCCCCCCTGCCACTGCTCCACGAACACTCCCACACCGCCGGTCGGCCTGCCGACCGCATCGAATCCCATCGGGCCCTGCACAGTCTGGTAGACCCCTGTGTGAAGAGTGTCGATCAGCTTCTGATTGTCGATGCTGTTCGCCTTGGTCGCCGCCTGGTCGACCACCTGCCCGACGCTATAAGCCTCCGCAGCGTCGGCGCTGATGTCGGCCGCGGTGCCCCCGTACTTGGCGATGAACTCGCTGACAAAGATCGGGTTGCCGTAGGCCGTCGAGCCGGCGGTCCATCCGGCCGGAACCATGATCCCCTCGGTGTTGGCCCCGAGCTTGTCAGAGTAGGTCGATCCTTGGTCCGGGCCTGCCGTCTCGATGATCGTCTTGGGGTTGTAGCGCTGGGTGATGAACGTCTTGACGAACGCGATGGCATCCGGCACCTGGGTGCCGAGGATGACCGCGTCGGCCTTCGAGTTGACCACCTGCAAGGCGAGGGGCGTGAAGTCGGTGGTCTCCGCCGGGTACACCTTGTAGGACACGGTGTGGATGCCGGCCGCCTCGAGGAGGCTCTTCGCCTTGTCGATCTGCGGTTGTGTGAAGGGGTCGTCCTCGGTCGCATACGCGGCGGTGGCGGGTCGCTGGTCGGCGGGCAGCGAAAGCAGCCACTGCGTGTAGCTGACGAGGTTGTCCTCGATCGCCGCCGGCTGCACGAAGAAGAGATTCTTGTGACCCGCCGCGAACACGGAGGGGGCCCCGCCGGCCGGCTCCGGGAACGCGTAGCCAAGTCGCTCCACCACTACCGCCGCCGGCTTGGTCAGCAGGCTCGAGTAGGGACCGAACACGAGGGCAACCTGGTCAGACGAGATCAGCTTCTGGTAGTTCGACACCACCTGCTCGGTGCTGCTGGCGTCATCGACGTACTTCATCGTGACCTGGTGGCCGAGGAGACCGCCTTTCGCGTTGATGTCCTGAGCCCACAGGTCGTAGCCCTGCACCAGCGCCTTCCCGTCGCCCGAGAAGTCACCGGTCAGCGAGACCGATACGCCGATCGTGATCGGAGTGCCTGGCGACGGGGTGGCGGTGGCGGTCCCTCCGCCGCCGCACGAGATCAATGTCAGGCCGAGGCCCGCCACAGATGCGATCAAGGCCTTTCGCATGGCTCGCTCCTCCCCTCCGCTGGCTGGTGTTTGCAGCGCACGGCGGCTTGCGGTGAACAAACGATTGCCCTATGTTAGGCATGCGCGAAACGAATGTCAATGCGACGATTCGCCGGATGCCAGTAACCCTCAAGGAGCTCGCCGCGCGGGCCAAGGTCCACCCGTCGACAGTGTCGCGCGTGGCCAACAACGACCCCAGCCTGCGCATCGCTCCCGCGACCCGGTCCCGCATCGAAGCGCTGTTGAAAGAGACCGAGTACCGCCCGAACGGAGTCGCCCGCGGCCTGAAGATGCGCCAGACCCTCGTGCTGGCTGTCGTCATCCCCGATATCACCAACCCGTTCTTCGCGGCCATGTTCCGGGGTGTCGAGGACAGCGCCACCCCACGCGGGTACCAGGTCCTGCTGTGCAACACCGACGGGAGCCCGGAGCGCCTGCGATCGCACCTTCAGAGCCTTGCCGCCATGCGGGTCGACGGCGTGATCCTCGCCAGCACCTTCCTGCAGGACCCCGACGTGCGCTGGCTGCGCCATCAGAGGACCCCCTACGTGCTGGTCAACAGGTTCAGCGACGACGGCGCCGATCCATTCGTGGGCTCCGACGACGTGACCGGCGCGACCCTGGCGACGCAGCACCTGATCGCCCTGGGGCACCGCCGCATCGGCCACCTCGGGGGCCAGACATCGATCAGCACGGGAGTGCTGCGCCGCCGCGGCTACCAGGCCGCGCTGGCCGGCGCAGGACTGCGGGCCGACCCCGGGCTGCTGGTCGAGTCCGGCTTCACCGAAGAGGGTGGCGCTCAAGCCACCGAGCGCCTTCTGTCGTCGAAACACCCTCCCACCGCCATCTTCGCGGTCACCGACATGACAGCGGTCGGCGCTTATGGCGTGGCGCTGCAGCGCGGCTTGCGGATCCCCGAGGACCTGGCGATCGTCGGCTACAACGACATCCCGCTGGCCGCCAGGCTGATCCCCGGCCTGACCACGGTCCACGTGCCGATACACGAGTTCGGCCGGGTGGCCGCGGGCCTGCTGCTCGACCTGATAGAGGCGCGCGATCAGACCGCCCAGCAGGTGGTGTTCGCGCCCCAGCTGGTGGTCCGGGGGTCGACCAGCCAGGGCGCCGACGAGCGACCAGGCGGACGCACCGCTCAGCGAAGCCCCGCCGAGTAGCGCGCGGTTTGACAGCCCCAAATCCTGGCTGCTATGGTAGACAAACGTTTGCTCATCGTCCTGTCGTATTGAAGAAACAGGGTGCCGGAGGCGCCATCGAGAACATGAAGCCCGCAAAGCACAGGCTTGGCTGGGTCGGCACCGGCCGCATGGGTTACGCCCTTGCGACGAGGCTCTTGAAGCAGGGCTGCGACGTCACGGTCCACAACCGGACCAGGGCCAAGGCCGAGCCCCTCGCCGCCCTCGGCGCGCGGCTCGCCGACAGGCCGGTCGACCTGGCGGACTGCAACATCGTCTTCGTCTCCGTCGCCGGCTCGAAGGATTTCGAAGCGGTGACCACCGGCCCTGACGGCCTCTTCGCGGGCGACGGCCGCATCCCTTCGGTGGTCGTCGACACGTCGACGGTGTCCATCGAAGTTTCAGAGACGGTCCGCGAGCGGGCCGGAGAGCTCGGCTCCGCACTTCTCGCGGCTCCGGTCAGCGGCAATCCGAAGGTCGCGCGCGCGGGGCGCCTGAGCATGGCGGTGTCGGGACCGCGCGAGGCCTTCGAGCTGGCGCTCCCCTACCTGCGGATGCTCGCGGCGAGCGTCAGCTACGTGGGCGAGGGCGAACGGGCACGCCTGGTCAAGATCTGTCACAACCTCGTGCTTGGCGTGGTCACGCAGATAATGGCCGAGACCACAGTGCTGGCGGAGCGCGGCGGGATCGCCCGCGCCGACTACCTCGAGTTTCTCAACGGGAGCGTGATGGGATCCACCTTCACCCGCTACAAGACGCCGGCCTTCGTCACGCTCGACTTCACGCCGACGTTCACCGGCAAGCTGCTGCGCAAAGACTTCGAGCTCGGGCTCGACGCCGGCCGCCGGCTGAACGTCCCGATGCCGGTGGCAGCGCTCGTCCACCAGCTGGTCGTCAACCTGATCGGCAACGAGCTGGGCGACGTGGATTTTGCGAGCCTGCTCCAGATGGAGGCGTGGGGGGCCAACCTCAAGCTCGAGCCCGATCACCGGATGATCTCGGACGGTCTCGAGGACGGGCAGGATGAGGCTGCGCCAAAGGGGAAACATGCCGAAGCCTGAATTTCCCGTCGCGTCACTGCCCGCGCCGGGGCGCATGCACGTCGACTGGGAGGAGCGCGTCAACTTCACCCGTCTCCACGAGTATCGCCTGGGCCGCGCCAGAGAGGCGATAGTGAACGCGGGCCTCGGCGCCGTGCTCGTCTTCGACATGAACAACATCCGCTACATCACCAGCACTCACATCGGCGAGTGGGCCCGTGACAAGGTGGCGCGTTTCGCGATGCTCACCGCCGCGGGCGAGCCGGTCCTTTGGGATTTCGGGTCGGCGGCCAAGGTTCACAGGCTCCACGCGCCGTGGCTCCGGCCAGAGAACTCACGCGCCGGGATGACAGGCCTGCGAGGCGCGGTGGCGCCGGAGGTCGGACTTTCGGATGACGTCGCCCGCGCGGTGAAAGAGATCATGCGCGAGCAGGGCGTCGCAAACGAGCCGCTCGGGGTGGACATCGCCGAGCTCCCGATGGTCTTCGCTCTGCAGAAGGCCGGGATCAAGGTGGTGGACGGCCAGCAGGCGATGCTCGACGCCCGCCAGATCAAGTCGAAGGACGAGATCATGCTGCTCTGCATGGCGGCCGCCATGGTGGACGGGGTCTACCAGACGATCTTTGAGGCGCTGAAGCCGGGAATCCGCGAGAACGAGCTCGTCGCGATCGCCAACAAACAGCTCTACGACATGGGCTCGGATGACGTTGAGGCGATCAACGCGGTCTCGGGCGAGCGCGGTTACCCGCACCCGCACAACTTCTCCGACCGCCTGATCCGCCCGGGCGACCAGGCGTTCTTCGACATCATCCAGTCGTACAACGGCTACCGCACCTGCTATTACAGGACGCTCAACGTCGGCCGGGCGACCCAGAGCCAGCGGGACGCATACAAGAAGGCGCGCGAGTGGATCGACGCCTCGATCGAGCTGATCAAGCCGGGCGTGAGCACCGACCAGGTCGCGAAGGTCTGGCCGAAAGCGCAGGAGTTCGGCTTCGAGAGCGAGATGGAGGCGTTCGCGCTGCAGTTCGGCCACGGGCTGGGCGTCGGTCTGCACGAGCGGCCGATCATCAGCCGCCTGAACTCGCTCGAGCACCCCATGGAGATAAAGGAGGGCATGGTCTTCGCGCTGGAGACCTACTGCCCGGCTGACGACGGCCATTCGGCGGCGAGAATCGAGGAGGAGCTGGTGGTGACCGCCACCGGCCACGAGGTGATCACGCTCTTCCCCGCCGAAGAGCTGATGATCGCAAACCGATATTGAAGGCACGCGCGGGCAAGGCGCCGGCCGCTGAGACGGGGAGCATTGACGTCGACACGCGGCTGCGCCTCTACCGGCTGATGGTCGAGCTGCGGACCTTCGAGCAGCGCGCTTATGACGTCTTCATGGAGAACCTCATCAAGGGCACGAGCCACCTCGCCCTCGGCCAGGAAGCGATAGCGGCCGGATATGCGGTCGCGATGCGCGAGGACGACTACACGTTCTGCACGTATCGGGGCCATGGCCACACGCTCGCCCGCGGGGCATCGATGGCGGCCGCGATGGGCGAGCTGCTCGGCCGCTCGAACGGGATGCTGCACGGCAAGGGCGGTTCGATGCACCTGACGGACGTGACGCATGGCGCCATGGGCTCGTACGCGATAGTCGGCGCCCACCTGCCGATCGCCGCCGGCGCGGCCTGGTCGGCGCAGGCGCGCGGGTCGGGCCAGGTGGCGGTCTGCTTCTTCGGCGACGGCACCACCAACATCGGGGCCTTCCACGAGGCGCTCAACCTCGCCGTCGTCTGGAAGCTCCCTGTGGTCTTCGTCTGCGAGAACAACCGGTACATGGAGTACACGCCAATCCAGTCCGTGACCGCGGTCGAGCACCCCGCAGCGGACCGCGCATCGGCCTACGGCCTCGAGAGCGTCCTCGTCGACGGGAACGACGCCGACGTCATGTACGAGACCGCCATGCGCACGATCGGGAAGGCGCGATCCGGTGATGGGCCTTCCCTGGTCGAAGCGTTGACCTACCGGCACGGCGGCCATTCGCGCGGCGACCCGGCCACCTACCGGCCGAAGAAGGAGGTGCGCGAATGGATGAGCCGCGACCCGGTCCAGAAGTATCGCGAACGGCTCGCTTCCCTTGGCGTCGAGGCTGACGCGCTGCGAGAGATCGACGAGGAGGTGCTTCGAAAGGTCGACGTCGCGACCGACGAGGCGCGGAACGCGGCGCCCGCTCGCATCGAGGACATCGAGAAGCAGGTCTGGAGCGATGGAGGCTCGGCGTGGCGGAACTGACGTTTCGCGAAGCGGTCGCGGCCGGGATCGCCCAGGAGATGCGTCGGGACCCGACCGTCTACCTCATCGGCGAGGACGTGGCGGCCGCGGGCGGTGTATTCAAGGCGACGGTGGGCCTGCTGGACCAGTTCGGTCCGCTGCGCGTGCGCGACACGCCGATCTCGGAGCAGGCGATCGTCGGAGCGGCGATGGGCGCCGCCATGACGGGGCTGAGGCCCGTGGTCGAGATCATGTTCTCCGACTTCCTCGCCACCTGCTGGGACATGGTGGCGAACCAGGTCGCCAAGACGCGCTACATGACCGACGGGCAGGTCTCGCTACCGCTCGTCATCAGGACCGCGAACGGCGGGGGCTCGCGCTTCGGGGCGCAGCACTCGCAGAGCCTGGAGAACTGGGCGATGGCAGTGCCCGGCCTCAAGGTCGTCGCACCTTCCACGCCGGCCGACGCGAAGGGACTGCTTGCCGCGGCCATCCGCGACCCGGACCCGGTCCTGTTCTTCGAGCAGAAGTCGCTCTACGGGATCAAGGGCGAGGTGCCAGAGGACGAGCACGTCGACCCGCTCGGCACGGCGAAGGTCCGGCGCGAGGGCAAGGACTGCACGATCGTGGCGCTCGCCGCCATGGTGCCGCGGGCCCTGGCCGCGGCCGCCGAGCTCGAGGGCCTCGGCATCGACGCCGGCGTCGTCGACGTTCGCTGCCTGGTCCCGCTCGACACACGCACCATCCTGGGAGAGGTGAGGAAGACGGGCAGGCTGTTCACAGTCGAGGAGAACCCTCGCCTTTGCGGTTGGGGCGCGGAGATCGCGTCGATCGCCGCCGACGAGTGCTTCGACGACCTGGACGGCCCGATCGTTCGCATCACGACGCCGCACGTCCCACTGCCCGCTGCGTACGCCATGGAGGACGAGGCGATGCCGACTGTCGCGCGCATCGTCGACACAGTGAAAGGAGCCATGCGCTAGGAGGCGATATCTTTTCCGCCGTGGGCGACGGCGTTCGCTTCGGCATCTGCACGGACCAGAACCTGCCGTGGACGACGCTCGTCGACCGCTGGAAGCTGTTCGAGGAGCTCGGATTCGACAGCGTCTGGGACTGCGACCATTACGTGCAGCCGAGCCATCCCCACGGTCCGTACTACGAAGGCTGGACTCTGCTGGCCGGGCTGGCCGCCGTCACGAGCCGGATCAGGATCGGCGTCCTGGTCAGCTCCAACACGTTCCGGCACCCCGCGCTCCTGGCCAAGGAGGCGGTGACTGTCGACCACATCTCCAACGGCCGGCTCGAGCTCGGCCTCGGGGCCGGCTGGTACGAGCCCGAGCACGCGATGTACGGCATCGAGTTCCCGCCGGCGCGCGAGCTGGTGTCGCGGTTCGAGGAGGCGGTCCAGATCGTGGATCGCCTGCTTCGCAGCGAGGTCGTCACCTTCGAGGGAGAGCATTACAAGCTGCGCGCGGCGGAGTTCCGGCCGGGTCCGATCCAGAAGCCGCGACCGCCCATGACGATCGGCGCGCACGGCCCGAGGATGCTCAAGCTCTGCGCCGAATACGCGGACAGCTGGAACTCGTTCGGCAGCGTCGACGAGATCCGTGCCCGCAACGCGGTGCTGGATGAGAAGTGCGCCGAGGTGGGCCGGGACCCACACGACATAGTGCGTTCGCTGTACATGTGGGCGGCGAAGGCGGATGACGATCCGTGGAGCTCGATCGACGCCTTCGAGGACGTCATCGGCCGCTACCGGGAGGCCGGGATCGGCGAGTTCATAATCGACCAGCCAAGAGACGACCAGATGCCGATCCTCGAGCGCATCGCGGCCGAGGTCATCCCCGCGTTGCGCGCATGACGGAAGGCCGCGGCGAGTGATCCTGTCGATCGGGGACCTGGTCCTGGACATCACGATCGTCCCGAAGGGACGGTTGCAGCGAGACGACGACAACGCTGCAGAGATCACGATCGGCGGCGGCGGCCAGTCGGCCAACTTCTGCGCCTGGGCGGCCTCGCTGGGCGCGCCGGTCCGCCTGGTCACCAGGGTCGGAGACGATGATCGCGGGCGCGTGCTGCTGGCCGGCATGGAATCGCTTGGCGTTGAGGTCTGCGCGGTCCGCGGCGCCGAACCCACCGGCGCGATCGCGGTCCTCGTGGGGCCGGACGGCGAGAGGACGATGGCCACGCAACGGGGCGCCAGCGTGGGCCTGCGACCCGACGATCTTCGCGAGCGGTGGTTCCAGGACGTCAAGCTGATCCACGTGCCGGCCTACTCGCTGTTCCAGGAACCCCTTGCCGGGGCCGCGCGCGCCGCCATCGACCTCGTCAGGCGCGCGGGCGGCCTGGTCTCGATCGACCTCTCGTCAGCGGTCGGGCTGAGGCGATACGGCGCAGAGCGCATCACCGACGACCTGGCTGTCCTCATGCCAGAGTTGCTCTTCGCCACCGCGGCCGAATCGGAGACGCTTGGCGTTCCGATGCGTTACCTGGCCGGCGTGCCGGTCCTCAAGCTTGGAGCCGATGGCTGCAAGGTGTCCGGCAAGCACATCGCGGCGCCGCCGGTCGAGGTGGTGGATGCCACAGGCGCGGGCGATGCGTTCGTCGCCGCCTTCTGCGTCGCATACCTCGACGGCGCCACGCCGATCGAGGCCGCCGAGCGTGCAGTCCTCGTCGCCGCGGACGCGGTGACCCGAGCCGGTGCGCGCCCGGCTTGAGCGACCTGCTCCTGGTCTCCGCCGAGGTCGCCGACGCCGTGGCGAAAGGCAGGCCGGTGGTCGCGCTCGAGACGTCGATCGTCGGCCAGGGACTCCCGGCTCCATACAACCTGCGGGCGGCGCGCGAGTGCGAAGCTGCAATAAGAGAGGAGGGCGCCGTGCCGGCCACGGTGGCGGTGCTCGACGGCCGTCTCCGCGTCGGCCTGACCGGCGGCGACCTCGAGCGCATCGCCGCCGGCGCGATCAAGGTGAGCTCGCGCGATCTCGGCCCGGCGCTGGCCCGTCGCGCGGTGGGCGCGACCACTGTGGCGGCGACCATGCGGGTGGCGGCGATGGCCGGCATCCGCTTCTTCGCCACGGGCGGCATCGGGGGGGTCCACCGCGGCCATCCCGAGGACCAGTCGGCCGACCTTGTCGAGCTGGGCCGCACGCCGGTTGCCGTCTTCTGCGCGGGGGCCAAGATCATCCTCGACCTGCCGCTGACGCTCGAGCGCCTGGAGAGCCTGTCGGTGCCTGTGCTCGGGTACGGGTGCGACGAGCTGCCCGGCTTCTACACCCGTCGCAGCGGCTGCTTGTTGTCCACGCGGGTCGACGGGCCCGAGGAGACCGCCGCCGTGCTGCGCGCGGCCTGGGCGACAGGGACTCGAGGCGTGGTCGTCGCGGTGCCGCCGCCTGGCGAGCTGGAAGGTGCCGAAGAGATGGTGCTGCGTGCGGTTCGGGAGCTGAGCGGGGTCGCAGGGCCCCAGCTCACGCCACGCTTGCTCGCCCGGGTGGCCGAGCTGTCCGGTGGGCGCTCCCTCGAGCTGAACGTCAACCTGGTCGTCAACAACGCCAGGATTGCTGCCCGGGTGGCGGGCGCTCTAGCCCCTGAAGGCTGAGGGCGCGCCCGGCGGCAGGTAGGGCGCCGGATTGATCGGCTGGTTGTTGATCCGGAGCTCGAAGTGCACGTGAGGGCCAGTCGAGTTGCCGGTCGAGCCTTCGAGCCCGATCGTCTGGCCCTGGTTCACCTTCTGGCCGACCTTCACCAGGGCCGTCGAGAGGTGCCCGTAAAGGGTGTCGAGCCCTCCCGAGTGGGCGATGACGACGTACCTGCCGTAGCCGGTGCTGGTGCTGCCGACCAGCGCTACGATCCCGTCGTCGGCCGCGTAGACCGGTGAGCCGAACGGCTCCACCAGATCGATGCCCGTGTGGAAGTGCGGGTAACCCCCGTAGGGCGGCTCGAGCGGCAGGCTGCTGGGACCGAATGGCTGCGAGATCACTGCCTTGGGCTCTGGCCAGATGAAGCGGTACTTGACCGAGTGGCCCGGGCTGGGTGGGATCGTGCCGACGTCGTTCGACTGGGCCCACAGCTGGACCTGGGTCCAGACCGACTGCATCGCAGCGGCGATGATCGCGTCCTGCTGCCGCTGCAGCATGTCGGTCACCTCCTGCGCGAGCCTCGCCGACTGGTTCTTGAGCAGGTAGAGCTCGGCGCGTGTCTCCGCGATCTTCAGCTGCAGCTGCGCCATCGACTTCACCTGCGACTTCTGGAGCGTCCGCAGCTGCGACAGCTCCGAGTCGAGCTCAGTCTGCTGCTTGACCTGCTCGTCGCGAGCGGCCTGCTCGGCCTGGCGCACCGTCTGTAGATCGCCGAGGTTCCGCGCAAGGGAAGCCTTTACATCTCGGGCGCGCGTGCCTGCCACGTTCAGGTCCGCGATGCGCGTGAGCAGGTCGCCCAGGCTGTGCGCCTCGCCCAGGATCACGAGCACCGAAGTCGGCGACGCGTAGATGGCTCTCGCCAGCTCGCGAAGCTGCCGGCGCTCCGTGTCGATGTTCTGCGACAGCACCGCCTCGCGCTGCATCGCGGCCTCGATCTGCGCGTCGAGGTCGGAGATCTTCTGCTGGACGACGACGATCTGGCCCTGCACGTCCCGCTGCTGCGCGACGTTGTTCTGCAGCGACTGCTGCAACTGCTGCTGGGCGACCAACGCGTCGGCCAGGTTGCTGCCGAGCTGCGCACGTATCTGGTCGATGAGCGCCTTTTCCTGCGCGGGGTCGCTCGGACCGTTCGCGGTCACGCCGGCCGGGCCGGCGCCGAGCACTAGCGCCACCACGCAAAGGGCGATCAGGAATCCCCTCATGACTCCAGATGCCTTCGCACGCCGACCAGCGACGATCCCGAGCCGAGACTCACTCCCATCAAGAACACGATCCCGGCGGCCATGGCCGCGACAGTCACCGTCACGCCCGGCGCGAACTGCGTGAATGTCGTCGAACCCGCCGTGATCCCGGCCACCGTCAGCCCGAAGGTCACCAGTCCGGCGCCAGCGCCGGCCAGAGCGCCGGTGATCGCGCCCTCGACGACGAAAGGCCCGCGCACCATCCAGCGCGGCGCGCCCACCAGCTGCATGATCGTGACCTCATCGCGGCGTGAATGAATCGCCGCACGGACGCTGTTGATGACCACAGTCACCGCCACGAACGCCAGCAGCGCCAGGAACGCCAGGCCGGCCACCGCCACTCCGAACACGACCGCCTGGATGCGCTGGTAGGCACCCCTGTCATACGACGTCGGATAGACCGGATCGACGGCGACGTCGTTTCGGGCGAGGGCGTCGATCGCGGCGACATCGTCGATGTTCTTCACCTGGACGTCGAGGCTCGCCGGAAAGGGGTTGCTTTCGCTCGCGTCGGCGAGCTGCGGCAGCCCCGGGATGCGCTGTGCCCGCACGAGCGCCTGGGCCGTGGTCACGTAGTGGACGCTGGCGACGCGACCGTCGCTCCCGAGCCGAACCCACAGAGAGTTGACCTCGGCCGGGGTGGCACTGTCGCGCATGTAGACGTGCACCAGGGAGGCCTGGCCGGACTCGACCTGCTCGAGGTTGTGAAGCGCATAACCGGTCAGGCCGGCCAGGCCCGCCACCAGAAGGAGGAGTCCCATCGAGCCCAGGGCCGGAGCGACGCTCCCGAGGTTGCGGGTCCAGTTCCGAGCCGCACCGAAGAACAGGTAGCGAAAGATGTTCCTCGAGACGGTGACCAGCTCGTGCCGCCTGGGGAAGCGACCCTTCAGGACGATGCCGACGCGAGCCATGCCATCCTCCCGATCTCGCCCGCGGGCTGGTCGCGCACGAGGCGGCCTTCCACCAGGGTCAGAATCCGGCGCTGGAGGCGTCTCACGATCTCGACGTTGTGAGTCGCAACGAGCACCGTCGTTCCGAAGGCGGCGATGTTCTCGAGCAGGTCCATGATCTGCCACGCCGTCTCCACGTCGAGGTTGCCGGTCGGCTCGTCGGCGATGAGGACCCGCGGCTGGGTCACCAGGGCTCGCGCCACTGCGACGCGCTGCTGCTGGCCGCCCGAAAGCTGCTCTGGAAAGGCAGCGCCCCGATCACCGAGCCCTACCGCGTCGAGCGCGTCCAGTGCGCGATCGGTGGCCTCCGCGTCGGTGATGCGCAGGTCGCCGACCTGCAGCCCGAAGGAGACGTTCTCCGCCGCTGTCAGGCGCGGCAGCAGCTTGTAGTCCTGGAAGACCACCCCCACGCGCCGGCGCAGCTGGGCCACACCCGACGCCTTGATCGCGTGAGCGGCGATCCCGTCGACCCACACCTCGCCCCTGGTCGGGCGGATCTCGCGGTTGATCAGCTTCAGGAGGGTGGTCTTGCCGGCGCCGCTGGGGCCCACGAGGAACGTCAGCTCGCCCGGCTCCAGCGCCAGGTTGACGTCATCGAGCGCTAGCCTGGAGCCATACGCTCGAGTCACACCTGTGAACTCGACTATTGAGCGCAATACGAATGGCATAACGGCGAAACGCCCCTATACCTGTAACAAACCCCGTAACAATCGGCCCGACAGGTTGCCGGGTGAGGGCGTGCGCGGGGCGCGGCAGCGCCCCTTCACAAGTCTTAACTTAGGGCGAGCTGCTCTCTTGCGCCCGGCCTGGAACTGGTCAGACGCGTCAGGTGAATACCGCCCCACCGTTCGGGCTGATGAACTGCCCCATGAAGAAGTTGCCGTCGTCGGAGGCCAGCATCACCACGGGCTCGGCGATCTCCTCCACCGTGCCGAGCCGGCGCGCCAGGATGTCCTTCTCCTTCTCGATCCACTCCGGAGTCATGTCCGCGAGGATCAGGTCGGTCGCGATCGGACCTGGCGCGACGCTGTTCACGCATATGCCCGGGCCCACCTCGAGCTGAAGCGCGCGCGTGAAGCCGTTGATGCCGGCCTTGGCCGCGCAATAGTGCGCCTGGGTCGGTCGGCCCTTGCGCGACAGCTCCGAGCTCATGTTGATGATCTTGCCGACGGGGTCGGTGGGAATGTGGGGGAGCGCGAACTTCGTCGCCAGAAACACGCCGCGAAGATCCGTTCCGATGAGCCGGTCCCACTCGTCGACAGGCATGTCCCGCACCGAGTACTCCTGCCCGATCGCCCCCGCGTTGTTGACAAGGATGTTTATGCGCTTGTAGCGCGCCACAGTCTCTTCGACCGCACGGTGGGCGTCGGCTGCGTTTGCCGCGTCCGCCTGGATGGCAAGCGCCTCCCCACCGGCTCGCTCGATCTCCGCCACCACCTCATCGGCGGCATCGCGGCGGTTGTGGAATGTGAAGGCGACTTGCGCCCCCTCGCGGGCGAAGGCTTTCGCGATGGCCGCGCCGATGCCACGGCTGCCGCCGGTGATCAACGCGGTGCGCCCCGCCAACCTGCCGCGGGCCATCAACCGCTCAGGGCTTATTCAGAGGTGGAGCCTACGAGCGCACCTTCGGGTGGCTTCCCGCCGACCTTGCCTCCATGGCGCGGCGCAAGCGCGAACGCGATGACGCCGAGCACGCCCAGGATCACCGTGTAGAAGAGGACCGCCCAGTTCTGATACCAGGGCAGGTCCGGGCTACGTGGCCACCAGACGTTGATCAGCTCGAAGGCGATCCAGAGAGAGGCGATCAGCGTCACCACCATGCTGGCCCCGCCGAGCGTGAACGGGCCGGCGGTGTGGCGGCCCTGGAACTGCAGAATCAGCTGCGAGACCACCACGAACCCATATGAGATGAAGAATCCCGCGACGGCAACGGTCAGCAGCGTGGTGAAGACCTCGGATGCGCCGATGTTGATCAGCAGGAGGACCACGGAGATCGCCGCGGTGAACCCGAGAGCCGCGACGGGTAGCTTGCGACCTTGGGTGAGCATCGTGAAGAATGCCGCCCCAGGAACCATACGGTCCCGGCCCATCGCATAGAGGGCCCTCGAGCCTGCAGTGTGCAGGGCGACCATGCTGCCGATGAAGCCCAACGCGATGAGGAGCAAGACGGGCTTCTCGAACCCACTGCCCAGGTGGTACGTAACGGTCTGGATGACAGGGTCGGCGATGTTGCCGGTCATGGCGGCGGGGATGTCGGGGATCGCCAGAATCGAAGCGAGCGTCACGAAGACGGTTATCAAACCGATGCTGACCATGACGCCCACAATCGCGCGGGGTACGTTCCTGGCTGGGTCGCGGACCTCTTCGGCGATCGACCCGGCGGCGTCGAATCCCAGGAACGTCCAGCCCATGAAGGCGATGGCGCCAAACCACCCGAGCCACAGCCAGTTGAAGCCGCTGTTGGAGGTGGTGTTGTACGAATTCGTCAGCGTGGAGAAGTCGTGGACGCGGAAGAAGAAGAAAAGGACGATGGCGAGGAGGAGCGTGGTGCTCAGCTCTGCGACCAGCAGGATGCTGACGAAGAACTTGAGAATCGACTGCGCGACGCTGTTGATGGCCAGGCCGACCAGGACGATGACGATGGCCAGCATGATCAGCGTCAGCTTGGAGGCGTCGTTGATGCCGATCCCAGGCATGATGAAGCTGGCCGCGGCGTAGGCGCATGTGGTCATGGCGAACACCATCGTCCACCAGTACGCCCAGGCGGAGAACCAGCCGGCCACGTCGCCTGTTTGCTTGCGCGTCCATTGATAGATGCCGCCCTCGAGCGGCCATGCGCTCGCGACCTCGGCCAGGATGAGAGAAACCAGGAACTGGCCGACCAGCACGACGAGCAGGCCCCAGAAGAACGTCGGCCCCGCCGCCCCGAGAGCAAGTGCGAAGACCCCGTAGAACGCGACGATCAACGAGGTGTCGGCAAAGCTGATCGCAAACGCGTGGAAGAAGCCGAACTCGCGCCGGAGCTCTGGCTTGTAACCGGCGCCCTCTACCTGGGCGGCGTCTGTATCCGACATCGTCTTGCTCATGACACGCCCATTCCAGGGCGGCCTTCGGTGCAGGTGTACACGTGCGCCATGTCGATCAGTCGTCGCCTCCCTTACGAGCTGATTGCCAGTCGGAGCGTGCACATTCTCTGCCCCGCTTGTGAGAGTGTCAATAGAGGCGTACGGGCGTTCGCTCGCCGTCCCCTCAAGCTCACATCGAGCCCCGGATCTCACCCCCGTTCGGATAAATCGTCTGGCCCGCGTACGCCCGCGCCGCCTCTGTCGACAGGAACACGACAGCCCGCGCAACGTCGTCAGGAGTGCCGATCCGGCCGGCGGGGATGTTCTCAGCGTAAATGCGATGCATCTCTTCGAGAGTCACACCCGCGTCGTCGGCATCGACCTGGAGCTGCGGCGTGTCGATGATGCCCGGGGCGACGACCGTCACGTAGATCCGTTCGGGGGACAGCTCGCGACCAAGGGCGCGTCCAAGCGAGATGAGCGCCGACTTGGACGATGCGTATCCGCTCGCGTTCTTCCAGCCGATCGGCCCCCATAGCGAGCTGAACAGCACTATCCTGCCGCGCCCGAGGCGGCGCATCCCGGGCAGCACTGCCGCGATCACCTCCATGTGCCCTGTCAGGTTGACGTGAACCTGCTCCCACCACTGGTCGGGGTCCTGGTCCAGGAACGGCATCATCGTCATGCGCGCTGCGTTGCAGACCAGAACCTCGATGGGCCCGACGTTGGCCTCGACGCCGGCGACCATCCGCCGCACGGCGACAGCGTCGGCGATGTCAGCAGGCGCCGGGAATCCGCCCATCTCGCCGACCACTCTCTTGAGCCTGTCGTCATCTACCCGCGCATTGACCGCGACGCGCGCGCCCTCGTGCGCCATGCGAATGACGATGCCCTTTCCGATGCCCTGCGCCGCCCCGGTGACCAGGCACACCATGCCGTCGAGCCTTCCCATCTCAGACCACTGCCCCTGCCGCGGCGCTGAAGACCTGACCGACGAAGAAGTCGCCGTCGTTGGCGAGAAAGACGACAGTGTCGGCAACGTCGGCGGGCAGCACGTGATCGGCCTCGATCGGACCGACGGCTATGCAGTTGACCCTGACCCCGCTGCTCGCGACCTCGAGGGCGAAGCTCTTGGTGAAAGCCAGGATGCTGCCCGTCGCCGCCGCGTGGTAGGCCTCACCCGGGATCCCGGCCAGCGCCAACCAGGACGAGATGGTGACCACGGTGCCCCGACCGGCGTTCACCATCGCAGGCACGGCGGCGGCGCACGCGTTCACAGTCGCACCGAGATGAGCGCTCAGCAGCCGTTTCCATCGGTCAGCGCTCATCTCGCCGAAGGGTGCGGTGTCATGCAGGTACGGAGCGGTGACCAGCACCGAGATGGGTCCGAGCTCCGCGGCGACACGCTCCACAGCCGCCATCGTCCGGCTGCGATCGGTCAGGTCGACCGACATCGCCAGGTCGCCGCCGCCCGTGCCGTCATCGAGCCCGCCGACCACGAAACCCTCGGCCTGCAGTCGCGCAATGATGGCGGCGCCGACCACACCCTTCGCTCCGGTTACAAGCGCGACCCGACTGCTCCGCTCGGTCTCTTCCATCAATCGTCTGGTTGCCACGGGATCGTCAGCACTCTAGGCTGCATCGGGACGAGTTGGCAACAGGAATGAGGTCCGAGCACACCAACTGGGGCGAGCCATTCCCTCGGTCATCGTGGTTCGACGTGCGCGAGCTCGAGCCCGGCGTTCACCTGGTCGGCGAGCCGGGCCACGTCAACTCATTCCTCGTGCAGGGCACCACCTCCGCCGTCCTGCTCGACACTGGTCTCGGGGTTGCCAACATCAGGAACGTGGCCGAGGACCTCACCCGCAAGCCTCTCCTGGTGGTCAATTCGCACTACCACTTCGACCACACCGGCGGAAACCAGTTGTTCGATCAGATCGCGATCCATCGCGAAGGAGCGGAGCTCCTCCAGCGTCCGGCCCCTGACGGCCTGGCGGAGGCCTACATGGAGTACACGCGGCGCCTGCTCGACGCCTGGGGTCCGTACAAGGAGGCGGACGACCTCTACTTTCATCTGCTCACCGCGGAGCGCCTGGTCCGGCCGCTCCCCGACGGGTTCGAGCC
>JBGOTG010000011.1:0-24804 GCA_041476405.1 Candidatus Dormibacteraceae bacterium
CAATGATGACGTCATATACCGCAGTCGACTTCGTCTATTCGCCCTGGCCAAAGAGATGGGCAGCGTGCGAGCAGCCTGCCGGATGCTCGGCGTCCACCACTCGACTTATTACCGCTGGCGACGCTTGCTACTTCGATACGGCCCCGAGTTGCTGCGCCCGCGGGAGCGCCGCCAGCCGCGGATGCCGAACGCGATCTCGCCGATGGTTGAGCAGCGCATTCTGGCCATGGCCATCGCCTTCCCGGGCTGGGGTCCCAACCGGATCAGCCTGGAGCTGGGTCGCCCGAAGTGGGGTGGCATCAAGGTTTCCAGCAACGGGGTCTGGCGTCTGCTTCGACGACACGGACTCGGTCACCGGGCCCAGCGCTTGGCTCTGGTTTGCGGCTTCGCGGTGCCACCCCAGCCGGAGCGACGGCCGCCACTTCCCGAGCTCCATATCGAAGCTCATCGGCCGGGTCATCGAGTTCAAATGGACTGTTTCTACATCGGCCGGCTGTCGGGGACCAAAGGCGTCGTCTGGCAGTACACGGCCATCGATGTCGCCAGTTCATACACCTGGGCCGAGCTGCGGGTCACTCCCAGAAACCCTTCCGCTCAATGGACCTCTGCGCTGGCGCGTCGAGTCGCCGGCGAGCTGGCCAGAAAGAGGTGGAAGCTCGAGGCAGTGATGACCGACAACGCGTCCGAGTTCCGCTCTCAGGACTTCAACCGCACCCTCACCGACCTCCAGGCCAAGCACATCTACATCCGCGCCGGCAGGCCCCAGAGCAATGGCTGCGTTGAACGCGTCCAGCAGACACTCCTCGAGGAGTGCTGGAAACCTGCCTTCGCCCGCTACCTGATTCCCAAGTACACGGGTCTGCAGCGCGACCTGGTTCAAGAGCTCGGGCTTTACAACTCCGACCGCATCCACCAAGGCCGTCGCATCAAGGGCATGACGCCGGAGCAAGCCATCAACAACCGTAAGCTGTGGATCAGCAACCCTCAGTGAGGCGTCGCTACATCTCGGTGAGAGGACAAGTTAACAGCCGGGGTTCCCCTCGCCGACTCGTGAATCTACTGTGCTTGCATGCGAGCACGAGCGCCGCTGGACGTCGACCTCGAAGACAAGCTCATCTACGGCCTCACCCCGATGCGCCTCGCCTACGTGGTGGTGAGCCTGGTGGGCGGTTTTGCTCTGTGGTCGTGGCTGTGGATGCCAACCCCGGTTCGCGCGGTTGCCAGTCTTCTGGTCATCGCGGTCGGCGTGGCCTCAGCGTGGGGTCGATGGCGTGGCCGCGCACTCGACGCGTGGCTTGCGGACATCGCGATCTTCGTCGTCAACACCCATCGACTGGCCTGGGACGACGATTGGGTCCGACGTTTCAAATCCCCACCCACCCGACTGTCATCGACTCCGGCGAGTCCGATTGCGGTCGTGGTGGCCGGGCGTGCACCGAAGGCAGGCGCTTCGACGGTCGCGCTCGAGATCGCGGCATGTCTTGGCGCCGGTCGTGACGGCAACCAGCTCTGGTCGGTCACGACGGCGCCCGTCGGCTATGACCACAGGCCCGGTGCTTCGGGCCTCCTGTTGTCAGTCGCGGCGGTCGATGCAGGGCGCGTTTGCTACCTGGATCGTGGAGCCGGGCCGTGCGTAGCAGCCCTCATTCCCGAGGATGAGCACGTACCCCGAGCCGCCGCGCTGAACCTGGCCACTGTAGTCGCGTTTCCGGATGCCCCTGCGAGCCGCGCCTTCCGTGAGCTCGCCGAGGTCGTCGTCGCAGCAGGTTGACCCTCGCATTGACACTCGGCCCTCTTCGCGTGGTGGCTCGGGCGCCGGCAGTTCTCTGGGACGGGGCCACCGACGCGGTCATCCTACGCACCGGACCGCTTGGCTTCGCCGCCGCGCCCGAGGCCGACCGCACGCGCTGGATGACCGGCTTCCGCCGGATGCTTGATGGACTCGATGCACCCATGCAGGTCGTGGTCGACGTCGAGCCCGGCTCGGGATCATGTGAGCTCGAATCCCAAGACAACCCGATCGAGCGGAGCGACACCCGGCGCTCCGATATTCACTTTGCCGACCGGATTGCCGACTCACGCTCCGCGCACCGCTGTGTTGTCTCGTTGGTCACGATCAAAGCGCAGGTACCGCGATTGGAAGCTGCACTTCTCGAGATGGGAATCAGCCACACGGCATCTGCCGCACCCAGAGATCCGATCTTCGGCACCGAGCATGCCGCGCACTTCCTCCATGGCGCCGGTTGCAGCCGCACGTGGTATGTCGAACGCTTGCCCGGCGCCGAGCTCGAACCCGGGTGGACCCACCGTCTCCTGGCGCGCGGTCTCAATTTGTCACTTTCGTGGCACGCGACCCCGCTGCCGGTGGCGTGGGTCGTCGAGTATCTGCAGCGCCAGCTGGTCGGAATGAGGGCGACCCGAATGCATGAGCAGAGCACGGGGACCGCCGATCCCGCGCTCGCGGGCGCGCTGCCCACCGCCGAGGACCTTCAGCGTCGCCTGGCTTCCAGCCAGGAGAAGCCGTTCCATGTCTCGGTCTACCTGACGATGACGTCTCAGACCCTCGAAGGCCTCGACGATGGCGCCCGTCGGGTTGAGGCTGCCGCACGCGCCGTGCTCTGCCACCTACAGCCGTGCACGTTCAGGATGTTCGACGGTTACCTGGCGACCCGGCCGGCGGCCGTCGATCGCCTTCAGCGCAAGCGCGTCCTGGACAGCAGCACGCTGGCGACGTTCTTCCCGTGGCGCGACGCCGAACTTCTGGAACCGGGCGGTTTGGTGATCGGCCGCAGCGAGACGACCGGGTCGCCGGTCATGGTCGACCCCTTCGACCACAAGCGATACGCGAACGCGAACATCGCGGTCTTCGGCCACTCGGGCGCGGGCAAGACCTATCTGCTCTCCACCATCGCGATGGGGGCGCTGGGGCTGGGCGTCCAGGTGTACGTCATCGACCCCGAACACGAGTATGGCGAGCTCGCCAAGCTGCTCGGCGGCGTCGATGTCCAGCTCGCGCTGGGCTCGGGCCACGCGTTCAACGTTCTCGAGCTGCGGCCGTCCGACCGCCGCGACGAATCCTGGATCGGGCCCGCCACCGCAGACGCGGTGGACCTGTGCGCAACGATCTGCGGTGGACTCGACGAACGAGAGCGGGCGCTGGTCGAAACGGCGGTCCGAAACGCCTATCGCGACGCCGACCCACCGCTCCTGCGCGACGTGGCCGCGCGCCTGCCAGAGGACTCGAGAGTCGCCGCGATCCTGAGGCGTTGGGTGAACGGCAGCCTGGGGCGGATGTTCAGCGCCCCGACGAACATCGACCTCGATGCTCCGATCGTGGTCTTCGGTATGCGCGAGCTGCGCGATGAGATGGTCGCGCCGGTCCATTTCCTCCTCGCCGAGGCGCTGTGGACGCGGATCAAGAGGAAGGACCGGCGCAGGATGCTCGTGGTCGATGAGGTGGGGCTCCTGTTCGAGGACCCGACCATCCGCCGCTTCGTTGTCAGCCTGGCGCGAAGGATTCGCAAGTACGACGGGTCGCTGGTGTTCGCGACCCAGAACCCGGGTGACCTCTTGAGCTCCGAGCAGGGCGCGGTCGTTGCCACGAACCCGGCTCTGCTGTTCTTCGGCGCCCAGCGACCCGGCGAAGCCGCCAAGCTTCAGCGCACCTTTCACCTCAGCCGGCAGCAGCGCGGCTTTCTGGAGACCGCGCGGCGAGGAGACTTCCTGCTTGCCGCTGGAGCGGAACGGTTGGCGGTCCAGATCCAGGCCCCGCCGTGGCAGGAGGACGCCATGCGCACGGCACGCAGCGCAGCCCGACCCCCACCGTGAACCGGTAGGCTAGGTGAGGCAATGCAGCGAGTCCTCCATTACCGATTACACGGCCTTTCCGAGGAGCGTCTCGAGCGCCTCCACGAACAGTTCGAAGCGCTCGCCGCCGCGCGGGCGTGGCGTTGCGACCCGCCCTGGGTCGCGAGCGTCCGCTCGATAGGGCTCTTCGAGATGGAGTATTTCCGCCACCAGCGAATCGAGGACAAGGGAGACTTAAGCGCCGCCGGCTTCGTCAAGATGGCGGGCGACGAGACTGACGCGCTCATCATCGCCATCTTCATGCGCGATCTCAGCGCCGAATACGGAATCAGGGTGGTGACGAGGGACGAGGACCACCCGCTCACCAAGCTGCGCCGGCTGGAATTCCAGAAGGGGCGCCTGCCTAGCGGGCAGGCGCTCGAGGACGTGCTGGCGAAGCGCCCCGTGATCAAGAAGGTGGAGGGCGAGCGCATCCTCTTCTACCCTCCGACCTTCCGCCTCCACTCGCAGGGCCCCTCGAGCCCGGAGTGGGCCTACGCCCTGTGCGGCATCCGGGCTTACGCGCCGACGCTGCTGGAGGCCGAGCAGGAAGCGCTCAAGATTCTGAGAGGCTTCGGACACCTTGGCGCCTGACGGGGCCGTCGCCGCCGTCGGTTTCCTGGAAACCTCCGACGGCACGAAGATCGCATATCGAGCGTGGCCGCGCGCCGGGGCAGGCATCACGTTCGCCGTCGTCCACGGCCTTGGCGACCATGCCGGAAGGTACGAGCGCTTTGCCAAGTGGATGGCCGAGCACGGAATGGGCACCTTCGCGGTCGACCTTCGCGGTCATGGCCAGAGCACCGGCCAGCGCGGGCACGTCGACTCCTGGTCCCAGTGGATCGATGACGTCTCTCAATTCGTGAAGCACGTCACCGGAATCGCCGGCGGCGAAGTCGTGCCGCTGGGTCATTCGTTCGGCGGCGTGGCAGTGCTGAGCACTGTGCTCGCGGGCAAGCTTCCGACCAGCAAGCGGTTCATCGTATCGAGCCCAGCGCTCAAGGTGAAGGTGGCTGTACCTGCCTGGAAGATCAAGCTGGCGACGGCTGCCTCCAGGGTGGTGCCGCGGCTGGCGCTCGACAACGAGGTCGACCCAAAGCTCCTATCGAGGATCCCCGAGGTCGTAGAAGCCTATCGCACCGACCCGCTGGTCCACACCAAGATCTCGAGCCGCCTGTACACCGAGTGGCTTGCGGCGACCAAGAACGTCCTCGACCGTGCCGGCGACATCAAGATCCCGTTCCTGATCCTCGCCGGCACCGACGACGGCCTCATCGACCCGGAAGGCAGCAAGGAGCTTCACGCCAGGGCCGCTTCGCTGAGCGAGTTGAGGCTGCTCGAAGGCCGGTACCATGAGCCGTTCAACGACCGCGACAACGAGGAGGTCTTCAAATTGATCACGAACTGGCTGGCGAAGACGTGACTCACCTCCTGGCCGGTCTACCGCTGGCGGCGAGCCTGAACCTGCAGCCGGGATCGTGGCTGCTCTGGATACTGGTCGGCCTCATCTCCGGCGCGGTCGCCGCGCGAGTTGTGGCGGGTCGCGGGTTCGGGTGCCTAGCCGACATCCTGGTCGGAGTTGCCGGCGCGTTCATCGGCGGCTACCTGCTCGGCTTCTTCTTCAACGTCAACACGACGGTTGGCTTTTGGGGCAGCCTCGTTGTCGCGTTCATCGGCGCGGCCGTGCTCCTGGCGGCGCTGAAGTTCCTATCCGGCGGCCGCCTCTGACGCAGCGCCGGCCGCCGCGAGGGACGCGACTTCCTCGACGGCCGACGCCACTTCGTCGGGCATGAAGAGCGGGATGTCGTGCGGTGAGTCGAGCCAGCGGACTTCCACGCTCGGGGCCAAGGTCGCCAGGCGCGCGGCGCCCAGCTCCCTCGATCTCGAGATTCTCGCGGGACCGCGTCTGGCGAGCAGGACCACGGCGGGCACGTCCACTTGCTGCCACAGCACATCCGGCTGCGACTCGTAGAGGCCGCGCAGCAGCTCCAGCCTCACGGGCGCGGTGAGCGTCAGGACCAGAGCGTCGCCGTCAGCGACGACCCTCGCCTTCACGAACGACTCGAGGTCCAGGTCCCATGCGCCTTCGAAGTCGCGCTGCGATTCTGAGAGCGCTTCGTCGAACGAGGTGAACCGAGGCAGCGGTGGCTGCATCAGCGTCTGGGCTTCCTCCCAGCTGAAAAGGTTGGCAGCGCTCTGCACAGGCCCGTCGATGAACACTAACCCGGATGCCGTGGCCGGATGCGTGCCCACGAGCTCCAGGGCGACTGTGGAGCCCCATGAGTGACCCACGACCACCGGCCTTCCGAGATCCAGCTCGGAGATGACAAAGGCGATGTCATCCAGCAATTCCTTCATCGCGTAGCCGGCCGGAAACGCCGGAGGGCGCGGGGGGCGGCCGGTCAGCCCGTGGCCTCGCTGGTCGAGAGCGACGAGCCTGCGATCGGGCAGGCGGCGGGCGAGGCGCTCCCAGTAGCGTGCGTTGGAGCTGAGCCCGTGTAGGAAGAAGTAGGCGGGCTTGCGCTCAGCATCAGTCTCCGGCTTCCACTCGAGATAGTGGAGTCCGACCCCATCTCTTTCGAGCCAGCCGTCCTCCGGTGCGCTCACCGGCTAAGCCTAGCCCGCGGCGGCTCGCAGCTCTCCCGAAGAGGACTCTTCCACCTGGACCACCGGCCGCTTGTTGCGCTGTATCAGCAGCGCGGTCACAGCCGTGAGGAACAGAACGGCGATCGGCACCACGAGGGTGGGCTTCAGGGCGTCGATATAGGCGGTGACGAACACGTCATGGGCGAGCGAGGTGATCTGCTGTGCGACGGCGGGCGGCAATCCCGCAGGCAGCTTCGCCCCGTTCTGTCCGGTGCCGATCTCGAAGCCATTCGAGGCGACCGTGCTGAAGGCCGAGACAAACTGCGCTTGGTAGGCCGGTGGCAGCGCCGCCGAGTGGGCCACCGCCTGGTCGTGCAGCGTGGTCGCGAGATTGTTCTGAAGCAGCGCGCCCACGATCGCGCTGCCCACCGCAGCGCCGACCTGGCGTGTGGTGTTGAGGACGCCGGATGCGGCGCCTGCCATTCGCGGTGAGATGTTGCGCATGGCGATGGTGGTCATCGGCGCGAACGTCATGCCCATCCCGGCGCCGGCCACTATCGCGGGAGCGAGGAAGTTGATCCACGTCGAGTCAGGCCCGGCGACGAGCGTCAGCGATCCGAATCCGATCGCGAACACGGTGATACCGGTCATCAGGATGTACTTCCCGCCGATTCGATCCGCCATCCGCCCGGCGAACGGAGCCACGAACATCGAGGTCAGCGACATGGGAGCGAGCGTGAGGCCCGCGGTCAGGGCGGAGAAGCCGCGAACCGACTGCAGGTAGATAACGATCGGCAAGAACAGGCTCATCATCCCGAACGAGATCGAGGCGGCGATCCAGTTGGCGACGGCGAAGTTTCGCTCTTCGAAGAGCGACAGCGGAACCAGGGGCTCTTTCTGGAAGCGCTCCCAGATCACGAAGAGGACCAGGAGGACGGCGCCGCCGCCGATCAACTCCGGGATGGTGATCACGTACGAGCCGATCTCACCCCACTTGAAGCGTTCGCCCTCGATGAGGCCGAACACGACCCCGAACAGGCCGGCGGTGGCGAGGAAGACGCCCATGAAATCCCAACCGTGGCGCCGCCCCGGCCGGAGGTCGGGGATGATCGCGAAGGTGGCCACGAGCGCCCCGATGCCGATCGGAACGTTCACGAAGAAGATCCAGCGCCAGTCGATGTAAGTGACTATCGCGCCACCGACGGTTGGCCCCGCGAGCGTGGCGAGGCCTGCCACACCAGCCCAGATGCCGAAGGCGGTGCCGCGGCGCTCGGGCGGAAACAGCGTTGTGAGGATGGCAAGCGTCTGAGGTGTCAGCACCGCTCCGCCGATGCCCTGAAGGACGCGGGCCGCGATCAGCTCGTTGGCGTTCTGGGCAAACCCGCACAGCGCCGAGGCGAGCGTGAAGACGGCAAGCCCGATGGCGAACAGGTTGCGCTGTCCGTACAGGTCCCCCAGGCGACCGGCTGTGATGAGAAGGACTGCGTAGGTGAGGACGTAGGCGTTGAGCACCCACAGGATCTGGTCGAGGGTCGTGTTGAGCCCGGCGCTCATGGCCGGGATGGCCACGTTCACGATCGTCGTGTCCAGCAGGATCATGAAGAAGCCGGTGACGAGCACCACCAGCACGAGCCACGGATTCGAGCGCTTTTCAGCCATACCTACCTAACGAACTCTCCGTCCGCCGAATCGATTCCCCAAGCGCCCCATTTTGGTCGGGTCAGTCAGTTGGTTCGCTGCCCAGCGGCTTCTCGAACCAGGCGACATCCCAATAGCGTCCGAACTTGCGTCCCTGCTCAGTGAAATGGGCGACCCGCTTGAAGCCGAAATGCTCGTGCAGCGCGATCGACGCGGGGTTGGGCAGCGCGATCCCCGCATACGCGCGGTGGACGTCCTCCGACGCGAGTGCTCTGAACAGCTCCGTGTAGAGCTTGGTGCCGGCGCCGTGGCCGACGGCTTCAGGAGCAAGGTAGATCGTCGTCTCCACGGATGTCTCATAGGCGGGCCTGTTCCTGAAGCGGCTGCTGCACGCGAATCCGACCACTGCGTCGTCGGAGATACCCACCAGCAAGCGATACGGGCCCGCCGTCCCATAGTGCGAGAACCACTCGCCTCGCGCTTCCATGGTCATGGGCTCGGTGTCGAACGTGAAGTGCGTCTCCTTGACGTACTGGTTGTAAATGTCGTTGAGCTGTTCGAGGTCGCGCTCAACGCCCGGCCGCACGATCAATGCTGCGTGCGTCACGGCTCCAGGCACCACTCTGTCGAGCTCATAAAATCCAGTGTATTGGGCCCAGTCCCGGCAAGATGCGGAGGGATCGCTGAGGCGACAATTGCGAGGTGGACAGGATCCTCCTGGAAGGCATGGTGTTCAGCGGGCGGCATGGCGTCCGCGCGGCTGAACGGGAGGAGCCCCAGGATTTCGAGGTGACCGTCGAGGTCGACACGGACCTGGTCGGGCCGGGGCATACCGACAAAGTCGAGGACACTGTCGACTACCGCCGCCTGCGCGCGATCGCCAAAGAGATCGTCGAGGGCGAGTCGGTCAAGCTCATCGAAACGCTCGCGGAACGGATTGCAGAGCGCGTGCTCGATATAGAACAGGTGCTTGCAGTCTCCGTTCGAGTCGCCAAACGGCCGGCGAGCATGCGCCCGATCGCCGCCGCCGCCGTGCAAATCAGAAGGCTGCGCGAGTGACGATCGCTTACTTCGATTGCTTCTCGGGCATCTCGGGCGACATGACGCTTGGGGCGCTGATCGATTCGGGCGCAGACCGCGCGTTGGTCGATGCCGCGGTCGAGTCGATGGGGCTCGGTGACGAAGTGAAGGTCGAGGTGAGGCGCGAGGCGCGAGGACATGTCTCAGGCACGCGGGTGATGGTCGCCGTAAGCGCGCGCATTGAGCGCACTGTGCCGGCGCTGCGCGCCATCGTCGAGGAAGCTGACCTGCCCGACCAGGCCAAGGGCCCGGCGCTCGACGCGATCAACCGGCTGGCCCAAGCCGAAGCCCGAATTCACGGCGTGCCCGAAGAGCAGCTTCACCTGCACGAGCTTGGAGGAGCGGACACGCTGGTCGACCTGGTCGGCGCGTTCTGGCTTCTTCACGACCTTGGCGTCGCGCAGGTATACGCGTCACCACTTCCTGCGCCGCGCGGAAAGAAGGGAGGGATGCCGCTGCCGGCGCCCGCCAGTCTGCGTGTGCTCGAAGGCACAGGCGCGGTGTTCGAAGCGGCTGAGGGCGGCCTGGAGCTCGTGACGCCGACAGGCGCCGTCATCCTGGCCACCGTCGCGAGGTTCGAGCGCCCCGCCATGTCGCTGTCGTCGATCGGGTATGGAATCGGCGCCCGGGAGGCGCCAGGCAACGCTCTCGCGGTGTGGATCGGCGAGGAGGTCAGGAGCGACACGGGGGTCACGGTCATCGAGACCAACCTCGACGACATGGCGCCGAATGCGCTCGCCGCGCTGTGCGAGGACTTGATGGCGGCCGGGGCCCTCGACGTCAGCGTCACGCCCTCTTTGATGAAGAAGGGCCGGGCGGGCCACCTGCTGGCGGTCATGTCGACGCCGGACATGGTGGCGGGGCTGACCGACCATCTGCTGCGCCACAGCACGACCCTTGGCGTGCGCATGACCAGTGCGCATAGGGTCATCGCACAGCGGCGCGTCATCGAGGTGCAGACGGCGCTCGGGCACGCCCGCGTCAAGGTCAAGGAGATGGGTGGGAAGCCCATCGATGTCGCGCCCGAGTACGAGGATTGCCGGCGGCTGGCCCGAGAGTCCGGACAGGACATGCGCGAGGTCATGCGCCTGGTCGCCGAGGCGGGCAGGCGAGCAGTGGGCCTCGGCTGACGCAGCAGCCCACCCGCGACAATTAGCCGCATGACAGCGCGAGTCCTCGACGGGAAGGCCGCCGCGCAGCAGATCTACGACGAGGTCGCCGCCGGTGTTGCCGAGCGTGTGGCGCACGGCGGGAGCAGGCCGAAGCTGGCGACCGTCGTGGTCGGGGACGACCCGGCGTCGGCGCAGTACGTGCGCATGAAGCAGAAGAATGCCAAGCAGGTGGGCATCGACTCGGAGGACCACCGCCTGCCCGCCGACACGACCACCGCGCAGCTGCTCGAGCTGGTCGAGAAACTCAACGAAGACGACGCCGTGAGCGGCATCCTGGTCCAGCAGCCGGCCCCCCGGCATATAGATATGACGCGCGTGATCACCGCTCTCGACCCTGCGAAGGACGTCGACGGCGCCCATCCTCTGAATGCGGGCCTGGTTGCGCTGGGGCTGTCGGGAGCGATCGAGCCGTGCACGCCCGCAGGAATCATGGTGCTGTTGGAGCGCGCCGGGATTGCCATCGCGGGCGCCAACGCCGTCGTGGTCGGCAGGAGCAACCTGGTGGGAAAACCCACTGCGCTCCTTATGCTCAAGCGCAATGCGACCGTGACGCTGTGCCACACGCGAACCACGGACCTCGCGAGTCACTCGAGGGCTGCGGACATTCTTGTCGCCGCGGCCGGGAAGGCGAACCTCATCACCAGAGAGATGGTCAAACCGGGCGCGGCGGTCATCGACGTCAGCACCAACTGGGTGGACGGCAAGCAGGTGGGCGACCTCGGCCCCGGCGTCGACGAGGTCGCCGGATGGCTGACTCCCAACCCCGGCGGGGTTGGCCCGATGACACGGGCGATGCTGATCAAGAACACATACGAGGCCGAGGTCCGCCGGCGTCCCTGACCGCCAGGGCGCCGCGACTCAGGTGGTTCGTCGCAGCGCGAAGCCCAGCCAGATGTACCAGGCCGGATTCACGACGAAGCCTTCGAGCGCCGCCGGAGCCAGGATCAGCGGGCTCGACGCGTCGAGCACGATGAGGCGCCCGAGATATACCAGCACCAGCAAGGCCCCGGAGACGTAGCCCAGGTACGCGAGGCGGCGCGGGAAGCTCCTATCGCGTGCCATCAGGAACGCGAAGGCGAGCATCGAGATGCCGGCGAGACCGAACGTGCCCAGGCCCCTCGGGTCGACCTCGCTTGGCAGGGTGCTCGTCTGGTCAGGCGCGTGAATTGCGTTGGCCAGGTCATAGCCGCCGTGCAGGGTCGCCGCGAGTGCGGCGGCGAGTCCGAACAGCAGCGCCCACCTGGCATAACCACCGCTTGCAGGCTCGAGCCGCTCGTAAAGGCCCAGCAGCGCGGTTGCTCCGAGGATGCCGCCGGCGACCAGGAAGAACCCGCTGAGTCCGGCGCCGAGCGCCGGAGCGCTTCGTGAAACGACCACGAACGACACGGCATAGAGAAAGCCGGACGCACCTGCCAGCCAAGCGCTGGGATATGCGGTACGCGCGTACTGCGGAGTTTTCACGGCGAGCATCCTAGCTGCTGGCCTCACGAAGTAGAGCGGCGACCCGACGACAATGACCGCGTGACCTACGAAGAGGCGCTGGTCTACATCTCGAGGCTCGGTCGCTTTGGCATGAAGCTTGGCACCCAGCGGACGCGCGCGATCCTCGATCGGCTTGGCAATCCTGAGCGAGGGCTCAAGGGCGCCCTCATCGCGGGCACCAATGGCAAGGGTTCGACCGCGGCGTGCCTTGCCTCCATCCTGCAGTCGGCCGGCCGCAGCGTCGGCTTCATGCCGAAACCCCATCTCGTCTCGTACACCGAGCGCATCCAGCTCAATGGAGTGCCGGTGAGCGAGCGCGACTTCGTGCAGACCCTGGAAGATCTGATGCCGACCCTCGACAGGGTCGCGGCCGAGGTCGGCCAGGCCACCGAGTTCGAGATGTTGACCGGGATGGCGCTCGCCTATCTCGCGCCGCGGGTCGACCGGCTCGTCTGCGAGGTCGGCCTTGGCGGCCGGCTGGACGCCACCAACGCCCTCGACCTCGGCGTGGCGGTGATCACCAACGTCGATCTCGACCACCAGAAGTACCTGGGTGACACGATCGAGCAGATTGCCAACGAGAAGGCAGCGATCATCAAGCCCGGCGATCATGTCATCACCGGATGCGAAGGCGTCGCCCTCGAGATAGTGGAGGACTACGCAAGAAGGGCAGGTTCGACGATCTGGCGTCTGGGCCGCGAGATCCGCGTGGATTCGACGTCGAGAGGTTGGGAGGGGCACAAGCTTGCCGTGAGCGGACCCGGGTTCGAGCACTCGGACCTGGATCTTTCCCTGGTCGGCGAATACCAGCCCGCGAACGCCGCGCTGGCGATCGCGGCTGCCGAAGCCCTTGGCGATGCAACCGACGATGCAGTCCGCAATGGCCTGGCCTCCACCATCTGGCCGGGAAGGCTGCAGCTGATCGCGAAGAATCCGCGGGTCATCCTGGACGGCGGTCACAACCCGGCCGCCATGACCAAATCGGGAGCAGCCCTGCGCCGACTCATCGGGTCCGAGCGCCTGGTCACAGTCTTCGCGATGCTCAGCGAACGCGACCCGGCGCAGCTGCTCGCCGCGCTGCGCACCCTGGAACCCGATGTGGCGGTGTTCACCGAGCCAGGCGGCGCCTCCGGCCATGCGATCTCGGCCGGCCGGCTGGCGGCCACCTATGGTCCGGGAGGTCGAGCCGTGATGCCCGCGCAGGCCGCTCTCGAAGAAGCGCGAGAGCTGGCCGGTCCCGACGGCAACGTCCTTGTCTGCGGCTCGTTCTACCTGGTCGGCGAGATCCTCGCCTTGACCGGTTAGCCAGGAGCCCGCGAGCGCCGGGCGCCGCCATCCGCCGACAATGGAGCAACGCATGCAGCCGCCCGCCAACCAGAGCTTCTTTCGCGGCAATGATCGAATCCTCGGCGGTGTCTGCTCGGGTCTGGCCGAAGGCTTTCACGTCGACGTGCTGTGGGTGCGCCTCGCGTTCGTGGTGCTTGCATTCGTGCAGGGAATCGGAGTCCTTCTTTACGTGGTCCTGTGGATCCTGATGCCGGAGCGGACCGGGAACCGTCCGACAGGGCAGAACGCCTTCGACTCGATGAGCAGCGACGTGAAGCGCGCATGGGCCGACCTCCGCGCTCAATTCGGCGGCGCGAGGCCGGCGACCCCGCCGCCCGCCCCACCGTCGTCCGCCGCCCCACCGCCACCCGTCCCCTCGACCGCCGTCCCAACCCCACCCACCACGGGACCGATGGCGGTCTCCGGCCAGGCCATTCCCGCGATGCCGCCCCCGGCGCCTCCACAGCCGGTTCAGCGCAATCCTTCATTTCTGCTTGGCGCGATCCTGGTCGTGATCGGCATCGCGTTCCTGGCCTCGAACAGCGGCTTGCTCGATTGGTCGGTGATCTGGCCGGTGGTCCTGGTCCTGGTCGGCATCGGCCTCGTGGTAAGGAACCTGGAGAGAAGGTCCTAGACCGGTCAGCGGTGGTGAGTCAGTCTCCTGAGGTCGATCTTCCAATCGCGTTGTGGCGCCTGGAGAAAACGTAAGCAGAGATACGCGCAGCCGATTGACATCGGCAGCAGCAGCACGAATCCCATCAGGGCCCACATCAGGCCTGCGCTGAGTCCGATGCCGGTGACCAGGACGAGCGCGATGGCCAGACCGCCGCCGCCGATCAGCAGCTCGTTGGCCGACCGGATCCCTCGCGGCTCCATTGAGCGGACGGGTGGCCTGGCGGCGCCAGGGTGCTGCCGCACCGCGGGGGCGACCCAGCCGTAAAGGACCAGGATCACGCCGGCGAGCCCGGCGAGCAGCGCGACCACCTCGTAGATCAGGCCTTCGCGCGTGTCGGCGACGCGGCCGCCGGCCAGGAAAGCGACTGCGACCAGCACCGCGCCGGTGCCAAGCGCCAGCCATCGCACGTTATTTGGAGGCGGCGACGATATTGGCCCGCAGGCGCCGCATGCCTTTGAGCCACCTGTCGTAATCAGTCGCTTTGCGAATGAAGTATTCGCCAACCTCGGGATGCGGCAGGATGAGGAACTTCTCGTCGCGGATCCCTTGAATCACGATCTCGGCGACCTGTTCCGGCTCCAGGGCTGTGGCGGTCAAGAAGTCGAGGCCCTCCCGGCGCTCCGCGTCCAGCATCGCGGTCTTCACGCCCTGCGGGCAAAGGCACGAGACACGGATCCCCTCGTCGCCGTGCGCAATCGAGAGCCATTCGAAGAACGACAGCGCCGCCGCCTTGGTCACCCCGTACGGGGCCGCGAACATGTGGTTGAGCAGGCCTGCAGCCGACACGGTGCCGAGGATGTAACCGTCTTTGCGCGCGAGCATGCCAGGCAGCACGTGGCGCGCAACGTAGACGTGGGCCATCACGTTCACGTCCCAGATACGCTGCCAATCTGCGGTCGGGGTTTCCGGTCCACCACCGACGCCGATGCCGGCGTTGGAGCAGAAGACGTCGATGCGGCCTTTCGCGATCTCGACCTTCTCGACCAGTTGAGCCACCTCCGTCTCCACTGAGACGTCGCAACGGATGGCCATGCCTCCGATTTCGCGCGCGACAGCCCAGGCGCCGTCAGGGTCGATGTCTGCCACGACCACCATCTCCGCACCGGCAGCGCCGAACCTGCGTGCCAGCGCACGCCCGATGCCGCGGGCTCCGCCGGTCACCACGACGACCCGATCAGCTACTTCCACGACGACCCGCGAATGAAGCTAAGCCGCTCGGGCATTTGATTCGCCCGACCGGATCGCGACAGCGAGCACAGCGACCATCCCCACCATCACAATCGCGAACCACGCCATCGGTGACACGAGGCCGACCTCGCCGGCCAGGGCAGCACATCCGAAGAGCGCGCCGGCCGACGTTCCTCCGAAAACCAGGAAACGGCCGCGAGGGAGCCGGCCGCGGAGCGCAACGAGCGCCCATGCGCCAATTGCCACGCCCGCCGCAATGACCACCAGGTGCATCAAGTCGACCGCAACGCTCACAGCCGGAGTCTACGCCCCGCTCTCCATCGCTCTCGGAATTCTGTCCAGCCGATGACGATGAAACGGTCGGCACGCGTCCACCTCAGCGATACGAGCGCGAGCGAAGACGTCTTCGCGTGCAACAACCCGTCCTTCTTGTCAAGTTTTCACTACGGTCGCGCCGTCTTTGTGGGCCGCAGCGGGAACTCGCGGAAGGATCCGTCGACCATCGCCTCCTCGGGGCCGGCTGCTTCGGGGCGAGACCATCAAGAGCGCGGCGAAAAAAATCCGAGAAATAAGCGAGCCGGGAGGTTTCCGAGAACACCGATAGCGCATAGAATCTCTCCCCATGGTCGGTGGGGGCCTCGACTACAGCGCGCCCTTTCAGCGCGCTATCGAGCTGATAGGTAAGCGTTGGACCGGGGCCGTTGTCAAAGCCTTGCTTCCGGCGCCTGCCCGTTTCAATCAGCTTCTTGCCGGCATACCCGGCATCAGCGATCGTGTCCTCACCGAGCGATTGCGCGAGCTGGAGACCGAGGGGCTCGTCGAGCGTCTCGTCGATCCAGGGCCGCCGGTCCGAGTGAGCTATCGGCTCACCGCGCGCGGCCGAGCTCTCCAACCCGTGCTCGCCGCGGTCGCCGACTGGGCCGAGAGCTGGCTGACTCCCGCGGCTGCCGCCGTCGGCTGACCCGCGGCCGAGGCGTATAGCCTCCCGCACCCGGCTGATAGGCTTTAGCGCGATGCCGATTGGCGACTTCCTGCGCCGCCGGCCGGAAGCTCAGACATGCCTGGCTTGCGGGTCCCCTCTGCCCCACGGCGCGGTCTTCTGCCCGTCGTGCGGAGTACGGGCCGACGATCCCCAGGCCGAGCCGCTCCACATAGTCGACAGGACGACGGGCCTCTTCAACGATCGTTTCGTGCGTCCCGTCCTCGAGGACGAGCTCGCGCGAGCCCACCGCTATCAGCGAAACCTCGGCGTGCTGCTGATCGAGGCCGACGGGGGAGGTCCTCCGGAGGAAGCGCTCAAGACGATGGCCGCGGCGCTGGCGGGGACCGTGCGCGACGTCGACACGCCGGGTGTCCTCGGCCGCACTCCACCTCAGCTCCTCGCGATCCTGCCCGACACGGACGTCGCCGGAACCGCCCACGCGGCCAACCGAGTGCTGTCCGCGGTCAACGAGGCGCTGAAGCTGCAGAACGGTCACGCCACGGTGGGGCTCGTGTGCATACGGCCCGGCCAGCGGGTTCGGGCCGGGGCGGTCATCGAGAGCGCGAGCCGATCGCTTCGTTCGGGCCGGCCCGAGATGATGGGCAAGCCCGCCTGAGCGCACTCGAGATCTACCTCGTCCGCCATGGCGAGACCGAATGGAGCCTCAACGGCCGCCATACAGGCAGCACCGACCTACCGCTGACAGCACACGGTGAAGGCCAGTCGGCGAGCCTGAGGAGCCGCCTCCAGAACATCCACTTCGATGCCGTGTTCTCGAGCCCGCTTCAGCGGGCAACGCGCACGGCCGAGATCGCCGGGTTCCCAGATCCTGAGCTGACGCCGCTGCTTCGCGAGGTCGATTACGGCGTGTACGAGGGCTTGACCAGAAAAGCGATCCGCGAATCACGACCCGATTGGGAGCTCTATCGGGACGGTTGCCCAGGGGGCGAGACGCCTGAGCAGATCCGTTCGAGGGCCGGCGAGTTCATCGCGGTCGCAAGCGCAGTCACAGGACGCGTGCTCGCGTTCTCGCACGGCCACTTCCTCCGCGCAGTCGCCATCGCCTGGATGAGGCTGGCCATCAGGGATGCCTCCACGCTCTACCTCGACGTCGCCACCATCAGCATCCTTCGCGACGACCTGAGTGGACGCGTGCTCGCGGTCTGGAACGCGCCCTAGCGCTTGTGGCGCAGGCTCCAGGTGCGGCTGCGCACGCCGGGCAATCCCGCGTAGACCAGGTACGCGGAGGTCTCGACCTCGGCCCGGTAGGTGTGGCGCTCGCCAGGGTTGATGAGCAACATCTCACCTTGCGCGACCTCGCCCCGATTGGTCCCGTCGTCGAAGTTCAGGCGCCCCACCGTGACGATCAGCGCGACGGGGATTGCGTTGCGGTGTTCGGGAACGTTCTGACCCGGCTCCAATCGCAGGCCGACCACGCGCATCGATCCGCAGTCCGCGATCTGCTCGAAGCCGATGGCCCGCCGCGGTCCATCTGGGCTCTGCGTTGACACAGTCGCCGAATATCATGCCCGCCCGGGCTGGACAGGCCTCACCATCGAGTCCTGTGGAGGTCATCCATCTGACGGGCATCGAAGGCGCGAGGCACGCGCGGGGGACCGTGGTCGTGATCGACGTGCTGCGCTCTTTCACTGTCAGCGCCTATGCGCTCGCCGGCGGAGCGCGCGAGTGCCTGCTCGTGCCCACCGTTGCCGAGGCGCGCGCCCTCCACGCAAAGATCCCGGGCTCGCTCATCTCGGCTGAGGAGGAGGCGCTCCCGGTGGCCGGGATTCCGATCAGCAACTCCCCCACGCAAATCAAGGCCGCTGAGCTCAAGGATCGAGTCCTCATCCAGCGCTCGAGCGCGGGCACGACTGTGATGGCCGCCGTCCAGTCCGCAGACGAGATGTACGCAGCGAGCCTGGTCGTGGCGCGCGCGACTGTCGATGCGTGCATGTCGAAGAGCCCGCGGGTGGTGACCTTCATCGCCTCCGCCGATCACCCGGAGGACCATGCGTGCGCGCGCTACATGGAGGGACTGGTGCGCGGCGGGCGGCCGGACATCGACAGCCTCCTCCAACCGTTGCGCGACAGCGAGCGCTTCGCGCGAGCGATCAGCGGGACGTGGCCCGGCTTTCCTTCAACCGACCTCGACCTGTCATTGGAGACCGACCGCTTCGACTTCTCGATGCCCGTCACGCGGCATCCCGATTACCTGCGGCTGATCGCCGCAAGCGCAGCTCACCCGAAACGCTAAGATTCGGGCAGGGCACCAAGGGAATCCGGTGCGAAACCGGAGCTGTCGCGCAACTGTGAGCGGGGAGCCTTCGTCCGACAAACGCCACTGAGGCCACAGGCCTCGGGAAGGCGGGGCGGGGGCGGCGATCCGCAAGCCAGGAGACCTGAACGCCCGCAACGGCGACCCGTCCGCGCGCAACGGCACGGAAGCTCATGGCGGTCGGCTTTCAGCAGCGCGTTCGGGAAAGGCTGGCCGCCTGGAGGAACGACTGTGCGCAAGCACCTCATGTGGGCCAGCGCGACACTGGCTCTAGTCATCGCCGCGTGTGGAGGTTCGTCGCCGGCGAGCCAGGCGAGCCCCACGGGCTCATGCGTCAACGCCGGCGCTGCACACCACGCCTATGTCGTGGTCCAGCACCAGTCGGGGGCTTCGCTCCAGAGATGCGTTGGCTTCGCGGGCGACACCATCGACGGCCAGACGCTGATGGACCAGTCAGGCGTCGAGTACCAGGCACAGACCTTCAGCTTCGGGAAGGCCGTCTGCCAGGTCGACAACGAGCCGGCGCAATTCAGCGAGTGCTTCCCCAAGAACCAGCCCACGTGGTGGACGTTCATAGAAGCAAGCGGTGCGTGGGCCTGCGCGCAAACCGGGTTCACGGCCGTCACGCTCCACGATAAGGAGGCGATCGGCTGGCGTTACGTCCAGACGGCGGACCCATGCCCCTCCCCGCCGCCGCCCGCCAAGGAGAGCTGAGCCCGGTCATGAACGCACGCGCGGTGGCGGCCTGGTCGGCCACCTGCATCTTCATCGTCCTGTCGACGACCAACCCGGTGTACAAAGCCGCGGTGCTGGCGGCGGCGCTCATCGCGCTCGCCGCCGCCGTCGGGCTTCGCCGGATCCGCGCACTGCTGGTGGGCGTGCTCATGATCTCGGCGTTCGCGGTGGCGCTGAACTTCGTCTCCGCTCATCTGGGTGCAACAGTGCTGTTCGAGCTTCCGCAACAGATCCCCGCCCTCGGTGGCCCGTACACGCTCGAGGCGCTGGCCTTCGGCGTGACCGGTGGCCTGACGGTTGGCGCGGCCATCCTCGCGGCGGCACCTTTCTCCCTGCTGCTGGAGGCGCACGAGGTCATGGACGCGCTGCCGGCGACTCTCTCACGGACTGGTGCTGCCATTGCGGCTTCGCTCAACCTGGTCCCGGCGGTGGTGGCGTCGTTCGTCCAGGTCACCGAGGCACAGCGTCTTCGCGGATGGCGGCCTCGCGGCCCGCGGTCGTGGTCGGAGATCGTCGTGCCCGTCGTGCTGACCAGCGTCGAGGGCTCGATACAGCTGGCGGAGTCCATGGAGGCGCGCGCATTCGGCTCGGGCCCGCGCACTGCGGTGAGACCCGCCCGTCTGCAGGGTTCTGATTGGCTCGTGATCGGGGCGTCGGCGGCCGCGCTTGCGATCTTCGCCGGCTCACAGGCCGCAGGGTGGGCGGCTCCCTGGTACGCGTATCCGACGCTGACCGCGCCCTCTATCGACGCGAGGCCGCTGGCGGCCTGCGCGCTCATTCTCGCTCCGGTGCTGGCGTGGCGATCGCGAAGCTGAGCCGCCTGACCTACACGTATCCGGGCGCCCAAGAGCCCGCGCTGCGCGACGTGTGCCTCGAGCTCGACGGCGCGCTCACAGTGGTTGCCGGTCCCTCCGGCGGCGGCAAGTCGACCCTGCTCCGAGTCTTCAACGGCCTCGTACCGCATTTCCATGGAGGGCGCATCGCGGGCAGTGCGCAGGTCTTCGGGCTCGACGTCATCGCGACCCCCACTCGACACCTGGCCCGAAGCGTCGGTTTCGTCTTCCAGGACCCCGAGCTGCAGACGGTCTACAACGTGGTCGGTCGCGAGGTCGCTTTCGGGCTCGAGAACATAGGGTTGCCACCGCGCGAGATGGCGGGTCGCGTGGACGAGGCCCTGCACGCAGCCGGCGTGGCGCACCTCGAGGGGCGCGCCGTTCGCACCCTGAGCGGCGGCGAGCGGCAGCGGGTCGCCCTCGCGTCGGCGCTCGCCATGCGTCCGCGACTTGTCGTCCTCGATGAGCCCACCTCTCAGCTGGATCCCGAGGGCGCGGCCATGTTCCTTACTGCAGTGACGGAGATGGCCCGCCAGAGCCGGCACGCAGTCATCTCCGAGCACCGCCTCGACAGCCTGCTGCGCGAGGCGCAGCGATTCGTCTTTGTAGAGGGCGGAGCCGTCGAGACGGCAGACCCGCTGGCCTGGAGACCGCCGGGCGGCCCTCCCCGGCCGCCGCGCCAGGGCCCGACCGGCGCCGAGGCGTGGTCGCTCGAGCGAGTCAGCGCCGGCTTCGGTGGTGACCTCGTGCTCGACGGCATCGACCTGGGAGGCCGTTGTGGCGAGGTGGTCGCCCTGAGCGGCCCCAACGGCGGCGGGAAGACGACCCTGCTCCGGCTGATCGCAGGCGGTCTTGCCCCGCTGTCAGGCACTGTGGCACGCCGACCGGGACGCATCGCGTACCTGCCGCAGAACCCGACCGCCCTGCTCCACCGGCCGACTGTGCGCGACGAGGTGAGCCTGACCCTTGGGCGGGCGGGCGACGCCGAACCGCCGGAGGCGATCCTCGCCGAGCTCGGCCTCACGTCCGTGGCGCAGCGCTACCCGCGGGACCTGTCGTGCGGCGAGCGACAGCGCGCCGCGCTGGCGGCGGTGCTGGCCGGCACCCCGGCGCTGGTTTTGCTTGATGAGCCCACGCGCGGCATGGACACGGCGGCGTGCACCGCCCTGGTCGGGCTGGTGGCCCGCCTTCGCGACGCTGGCGCAGCGATCGTCCTGGCGACCCACGACGCCGAGCTGCGCGATGCGCTCGCGGACAGGGTCGTCCGTGTGGGTGGAGGCAAGGTGGTCGAGGCTGAGCTCGCGGCGGTGCAGGCGTGAGCCGGGCGCTGCCTGTCGGCGCGGTTTCGCTGGTGGGCGTCCTGCTCTTTTGTTGGCCCTTCCTCGGCAGCGGCCTGCCTGCGAACACGCCGGCCTGGACGCTCTCCCTCGCGTGCGTGGCGGGTCTCTTCCTCGTCGAAGCCGGGACTCGCCAGCTGGACTCGCGCGCGGTCGCGCTGCTGGCGGCGATCGCCGCGATCGACACCGCGCTGCGGCTCGCGGTGATCGAGGGCATCGGCGGATTCAGCCCCATCTTCTTCCTGGTGCTGTGCGCCGGCTACGTCTTCGGCACGTCGTTCGGGTTCCTGGCCGGCGCGCTGTCGATGCTGGTCTCCGCGCTGGCAGGAGGTGGGGTTGGACCGTGGGTCCCCTACCAGATCTTCGCGGTCGGCTGGGTCGGAGTCGCGGCAGGGCTCGCCGGGCACTGGAGTCACCGCTCGGGGATTCCAGGATGGCGCGATGTCCTGGTGCTCGCCGGCGTGGGGGCGGTGATGGGTTTCGTGGTCGGGGGCCTTCTTGACATCACGGACTGGGTGCCCGTCTACCGTGGCAACCCGTCGCTGGGCTGGCTGCCGGGGATGGACCCGGCGACGTCATTGCTGCACTTTGCGCGCTTCTACGCCCTCACCTCGTTCGCCTATGACTCATTTCGCGCAGTCGGCAATGTCCTGATGGTGCTGGCCCTTGGAGCGCCCGTGCTCGTGGCCCTGGGCCGTCTCCGCGCCCGCCTGACCTTCGAGGTTGTACCGTCGGCTCGTGACGTTCGAGCAGCTGAGGAAGCTGTGCATGTCGCTTCCTGAGGTCGAGGAGCGTGAGACGTGGGGCGAGGCGACCTTCCGCGTCACGAACAAAATTTTCGCGATCTCCTCGCCCGATGGCGATACCGCGTCGATCAAGGCGTCGCTTGACGATCAGTCGGGCCTGGTCGCGATGGACCCCGACACCTTCTCTGTGGCCGCATACACCGGCAAGTACGGCTGGGTGAGGGTCCGCCTGGCCGGCATGCCGCTCGACCTTGCAGACCGCCTGCTCACGAACGCGTGGAGGCGTACGGCCCCCAAGCGTTTGGTCGCGAAGCTCGGAGACGCGCCTTAGGTCAGCTTGCCCGCCAGCTCCCCGAGGGTGGCTCCCAGCACGCGGTTGAACGCCGGGAAGGGATGGATCACGTCGGCCAGCGTCCGCAGCGGCGTCCCCACCTTCACGGCCAGAACGAGCTCCCCCAGGATCTCGCCGGCCCTCGGGCTGACCATGGTGGCGCCGACCAGCACCCCGCGCTCGCGGTCGCCGACCAGCTTCATCATCCCGCCATGGAAGTCGTGTATATAGCCGCGCGCGGTCTCCGCGGGATCTGTCGACGCGGTCACGACTTCGATCCCCTTGTCGCGGGCACCTGCCTCTGAGAGCCCGACCGAAGCCACCTCCGGATCGGTGAAGGTGACTCGTGGGATCGCTGAATGGTCGGCGCGGGCATCCTCACCGCGAAGACGGCGCGCGACGACCTGGCCGTGGTAGTAGGCGAGGTGAGTGAATCCGCCGATACCGGTGACGTCGCCGGCCCCGTACATCCCGGGGGCTACCTCGAGGGTCGAAGGGTCCACTTTCAGCCAGCCCCGCTCGGTCCTGGGCAACCCCACGCCGTCCCAGGCCTCGAAGTTGGCCCGGCGGCCGGTGGCGACGAGCAGCCGTTCCGCCGACACGCTCGCCCCCGACCTCAGCGTCACGGTGACGCCCGCGTTGCTCCTCTCCACCCCGACGCACGGGTCGCCGGCGAGGAGCGCCATGCCGTCGGCCTCGAGGTGCGGCTTCAGCGCGGCGCCCGCCTCGGGCTCCTCCAGCCCGAGGAAGCGCGGTCCAGCCTCGATGACGGTGACCTTGGACCCGAAGCGGGCGAACGCCTGGCCCAGCTCGACTCCGATGGCGCCTCCGCCGAGGACCGCGAGCGAGATCGGCAGCTCCCGCGGGATCGCCGCCTGGCGGTTGGTCCAGTAATCGACTGTGTCGAGGCCCGGGATCGGAGGGATCGACGCGGTGCTGCCGTTCGCGATCACCATGAATTGGCGCGCGTGATATCGCTCGCCTCCGACCTCGACGGTGCGCTCGTCGACGAGCTTGCCCTGGCCGCGCACGAGCTTTGCGCCAGTTGCTTCCAGCGCCGCCGCCGGCCGCGAGTCATCCAGGTCGCGCGCCATCCACAGCACGCGTTTCGAGATCTTCGAGAAATCGAGCTCCCATTCCACGCGCGAGGCGGCCAGGTCGCGCGCGCGATCCGCTTCGGTCAACGTCTCGCCCGACCGCAAGAGCGTCTTCGACGGGACGCAGCCCCAGTACGGGCACTCTCCTCCGACCAGCTCGCGCTCGACGACCACGAGCGTGAGTCCGCTGCCCTCGAGGCCGGCCGCGATCGCCTCACCCGCAACCCCTCCGCCGAGACACACGACGTCAAATTCCTGCGGCAACGTTCCCCCCTCCGGCGTCGCTTGCGCGGCGCAACGATTCCAGCAACGACGTGGCAGTGAACATCCCGAGATAGCGGTCGCCGTCGAACACGGCGGTGCGCTCGGTCGGGCTCGCCAGCGCGGCTGCGAACGCCTCGCTGAGCGTGCTGGTCACCGGAACGCGGGGCTCGCTCTGCGACGGGGCCGCCGCCGGGTGCTCGAGCGTCTGCGTGTCGATCTGCACGACTGTCATCCGGCGAACCAGGCGCTCGCGACCGAGGAACTCGGCGACGTACTGGCTTGCGGGCCGCGTGAGGATCGCATCAGGCGTGTCGTACTGGGCAATCTGAGCCTGCATCTGAAGGAGGCAGATCCGATCACCGACCATCACCGCCTCGTCGATGTCGTGCGTGACGAAGACGACTGTCTTGCGCATCGAACGCTGAATGCGGATGAACTCCTGCTGCAGGCGCTCGCGTGTGATGCGGTCGACGGCGCCGAACGGCTCGTCCATCAGGAGGATGGGTGGATCGGCGCCCAGCGCCCGCGCGAAGCCGACGCGCTGCCGCTGGCCGCCGGACAGTTGGTGCGGATAGCGGTCGCGATATTCACCCGGGTCGAGGCCGACGAGCTGGAGTAGCTCTTCGACGCGCGCCTTGATCCGCTGACGGTCCCAGTTCCACAACCGCGGCACGGTGGCGATGTTGTCGCCGACGGTCATATGCGGGAAGAGGCCGGTGCTCTGGATGACGTAGCCCATCTTGAGCCGCAACCTCGCGTGATCCACAGTGCTCGTGTCCTCGCCGTCGATGAGGATTCGACCGCTGTCGGGATCGATCAGCCGGTTGATCATGCGAAGCGTCGTCGTCTTGCCGCAGCCGGATGGTCCGATGAGGACGCAGGTCTGGCCGCTCGGAATCTCGAGGGTCAGGTTGCGCACCGCGTTGGAACCGCGGGCGAACTCCTTGTTCACGTTTTCCAGCCGGATCACGTGGTCGACCAGATCAATGCAAAGGCCGCCATATGGCCGGCTTCATGCCGGCGGTCACCCAGACCCCCACCTTCCAAGCGCCTCGATGCATGGCTACGAGTCACCCCAGGAGGGGGTTCCGTGGGGGAGGACCTCAGTCCTCTCCCGCGCTCCCAGCCGGATCACGTGGTCGACCAGATCAATGCAAAGGCCGCCATAAGGCCGGCTTCATGCCGGCCGTCACCCAGACCTCCACTTTCC
>JBGOTG010000012.1:0-24202 GCA_041476405.1 Candidatus Dormibacteraceae bacterium
ATTGTTTACGTTTGATCTTGTTCCCCGCCGCCACCGCATCAAAACCAGCCGGCCGCAGTAACTTGCAAGCCGCCCAGTGTGCCGCCGTGGGGCTGCCCCTACTCTTAGTCTTGACCCGATGCCGATCTTCGAGCTCGACCCGGTTGACGAGATCGCTGTGATGGCCGTCGGCCAGCCCGGCCAGCGGCAGTTCTTCCTGCTCGCCCGCGGGAGGGGCCGGACGCTCACTCTGACTTGCGAGAAGGCCCAGATCCAGGCGCTGATCGTCCGCCTCCACCAGTTGATGGAAACCCAGGGAATCGCGGTGCCCGACCGGCTGTCGCGACCGGCCGCGCTCTCGCCGGGCGAGCCGGAATGGCAGGTCGGCGAGATGGGGCTGGGTTACCACGAGGCCCGCCAGATGTTCGTCCTCGTGGCCAGCCAGTCTGCGGCCGGCGAGGACAGCCCTGCCCAGGACGCGCCGAGCATCCGGTTCTGGCTCAGCCACCAGCAGGTGGGCGCGTTCTCCAAGCAGGCCGAGACGGTCCTGACCTCGGGGCGCCCGCTGTGTCCGCGCTGCGGCCTGCCCATCGATCCCGCCGGCCATCCGTGCCCGGTCTCCAACGGTGCCCGGCCGATCTTCTAGGCCTGGCGGTTCGAATAACGCCTCCCGCGAGGCGGATGCGATTGAGCGCCTGCTGGCCGACCTGCCCAACCTGGAGCTCATCGGTCTGCTCAGAGGGGCTTCCAACTACACGTTCCTCGCGGACCTCGGCCCGCACCCCCCTTCCGGCCTCAAGGTCGTGTACAAGCCCGCGCGGGGGGAGTCACCCCTGTGGGACTTCCCGGCCGGGACGCTGTATCGGCGGGAGGTCGCGGCCTACCGGCTCAGCAAGATCCTCGGCTGGCCTCGCATCCCGCCGACCGTCGTGCGCGAGAACGGGCCGCACGGAGTGGGCGCACTGCAGCTCTTCATAGACGCCGATCGGCGTCACTTTCTCAGCGAGCAGGCCGTTCAACGTGAAGCATGGCTCCGCATCGCCCTGTTCGATGTCATCACCAACAACGCAGATCGGAAGTCCGGGCACTGCCTGTTCGACGCTCAGGACCGCGTTTGGGTCATCGACCACGGTTTGACGTTCCACACCGACCCCAAGCTGAGGACCGTGATCTGGGACTTCTCGGGCGAGCCGCTGCCAGGAGACCTCTGCGGCGACCTGGAGAAGGCGATCGTGAGCCTCGAGAACGGAGACCTGTCCGATGCGCTCGATCCGCTGCTGAGCCCTGCCGAGGTCCGGCTGCTGAAACGCCGGCTGCGTGCGGTCCTGGACCCAAGGTGGCGATTCCCGGAGCCCGCGTCGGCGTGGTCGGTGCCGTGGCCGCCGGTCTGAGCCGCCTGTTAACCTTCCCGGGCTGCGGATGAAGGTCTGGTCACGCGTCGTCATGGCTGCAGCGGGTGTTGCTTTCGGGCTGTCCGCGGTAGCCGCTTATGCCGCGCCATCGCCGGCGCCGCCGAGCGCGCCAAGAAATCTCAAGGCGACCGCGGGGGACAGCCAGGTCACCGTGACGTGGAGCTCGCCGTCCACCGGAGCGCCGATCACCTCCTACCAGGTCATCACGGCACCGGCCGACTTCCCTCGAACCAGCGTCACGACCACCAGCGTCACAGCGGTCGGGCTCAACAATGGGACCGCCTACTCATTCGCGGTGCGAGCCCTCAACGTTTCGGGCTACGGACCTGCCGCGCGGGTGACCGCGACACCGCACGTCATCCCGCCGACCGCCCCCACCAACCTGGCGGCGGCCACCGGGCCGGCGGCCGGCCAGACCACTCTCTCGTGGACGCCGCCGACCTCGAACGGCTCTGCGCCCAGCATCAGCCACTACACGGTCACCGTCAGCCCTGGCGGTGTCAGCGCCCAGGTCGACGGCTCGACCACCACCTACGTCGCCTCGAACCTTGCCGACAACGTCACCTACACGTTCACCGTCACGGCTACCAACTCGAAGAACGCAACAGGTCCCGCGGCGACCGTCTACGCGCCACTGCCGATCGGAGCCACCATCGGCCTGCAGCCGACGGCCGGCTCGGCCACGACCGTCATCACAGTGACCGGCCAGCTCTTTCTCAAGAACGAGGCCATCACCCTCTACTGGGACGTATCGAGCCACGTCGCGGCCTCCGTGGTGACCGACGACAACGGCTCGTTCATCAAGTCGGTGAAACCGTTCGCCGGCGACAAGCCGAAGGTCCACAAGATCTGTGCCAGCGTCCAACCCAAGCCGTGCGCCAACTTCAGTCTTCAGGGTGCGCCCACGCCGACGCCGCCAGTGACCCCAACGCCCGGCGAAACACCGTCGCCCTCCTCCTCACCATCCACCAACCCGGTGGCGTCCGGAGCCCGACCCGGCGGCGGCATCAGCGGGCTCGACATCCTGACGAGACCGCCTTTCGTCTTCCTGCCGATCATCGGAATCCTCGGGTTGCTCGGCGTGCTCGCCTACTGGCTGCTCAGTCGGCGGCGCACCCAGTACACGCCGGCGGCGGCGACTGTGACCCATCGCGCCACCCGCCCGGACTACATGACGCCGTTCCCGACGGAGGGCGGACCGCCTGCCGCCGGGGCGCCTCCTCAGGTGCAGCCCGGCCAGTCCGCGTGGCAGTCGCCGGTCCAGACCGCGTGGCAGCAGCCACCCGCCCACCCGCTGCCCGAGGTCGCGCCTCCTCCCTTCCAGCCACCGCAACCGCCGGCGCCGCCGGCGATGGCGCCCACCCCGCCTCCGCCCGTGGAGCCACCGCCGCCGGCGCCGCCTGCAGCAAGGCCATCCATCCCCGCGCCACAGTGGCCAGAGCAGCATCCGCCACCGCCACCACCCGCCGCGCCGGCCGGCGCCGAGCAGCCGACTCCGACGGTCTGGCCCGCGCCACCCGACGAGCCTCCCGACCTGCCACAACCTTCCGACTAGTGGCCGAGCGGCCCGTCCGCTCTTAGACTTCCGCGCAAATGCCGCTCCTCGAGGTGCGCGAGCTGACTGTCCGCTTCGGTGGGGTGGTCGCCCTCGATCGAGTGTCCTTCGACGTCGGCGAGGGCGAGGTGGTGGCGCTGATCGGGCCCAACGGCGCAGGCAAGACCACCCTTTTCAACGTGATCACCCGCGTCTACCGGCCGGGCGCAGGCACCGTCTCGCTGGGCGGCGAATCCGTCCTCGGACTCGCGCCCCACCAGGTGATCCGCCGCGGTCTGGCGCGCACCTTTCAGAACCTGGCGCTGTTCCGTTCGATGACAGTGCTCGACAACGTGCTGGTCGGAGACCACATCAACATCCGCAGCGGCTTCCTCGGAGCATCCGCGCCGGTGCCTTCTGCGTTGAGAGCCGAGGCGGATGCGCGAACCCGCGCGATGGTGACGCTTGAGTTCGTCGGCCTGGCCGGGTACGCAAAGCATCCGGTGGCCGTCCTCCCCTTCGGCATCCAGAAGCGGGTCGAGCTCGCCCGGGCGCTGGTATCCAGGCCGCGGATCGTGCTCCTCGACGAGCCCGCCGGCGGCATCAGCCACGAGGAGGTCACCGATATCTCCCGTCTCGTCAAGCGCGTGCACACCGAGCTCGGAGTGACCGTGCTCCTCGTCGAACACAACATGGGCTTCGTCATGGGCCTGTCCGACCGAGTTGTCGTGCTGGACTTCGGCCGCAAGATCGCGGAGGGCGCCCCGGGCGAGGTGCAGCGGAACCCTGCGGTGATCGAAGCCTATCTGGGCGCGGCCTAGTGGAGCTGCTCGAGATCGAGGAGGTGCGCGCCGGTTACGGACCGACCCAGGTCCTGCACGGTGTATCGCTGGCGGTGGCCGAGGGCGAGATCGTCTCGCTGCTCGGCGCCAACGGCGCGGGCAAGACGACCACGCTTCGCGCGATCTGCGGCGGGGTCCGATGGGATGGGGCGATCAGGCTCTCGGGGCGCTCGCTCCGGCGCATGTCCACTGAGGACATCGTTCGAAGCGGCGTGGCCCACGTGCCCGAGGGACGAGGCATCCTGACCGACCTCACCGTCGCCGAGAACCTGCGGCTCGGAGAGCACCTGCGACGCGATCGAAGCCAGGTGCGCAAGGACTATGACCGCGTCTTCGAATACTTCCCGATCCTGCGCGAGCGCCGCAGCCTCTCGGCCAGCACGCTCTCCGGTGGTGAGCAGCAGATGCTCGCGGTGGCGCGAGCTCTGCTGATGCGCCCCAGGTTGATGCTGCTCGACGAGCCTTCGCTCGGGCTCGCCCCGCTGGTCGTCAAGTCGATCTTCGACATCATCCGCGACATCAATCACACCGACCGGGTAGGGGTCCTACTGGTGGAGCAGAACGCACGCCTGGCGCTCGAGCTGTCGACGCACGCGTACGTGCTGGAGGTGGGCCGGGTCGCCGTGACCGGCCTGAGCGCCGACTTGAAAGGCGACGACTCAGTGCGTCGCTCTTACCTCGGCTACTAGGTGGACAGCTAGATGCAAGAGTTCCTGCAGCAGGTCGTCAGCGGGATCGCAAGCGGCGGCATCTTCGCCAGCCTCGCGCTCGCGCTCGTGCTCATCTACAACGCGATGGGCCTCGTCAACTTCGCCCAGGGAGAGATGGCGATGTTCGCCACGTTCGTGGCCTTTACCCTCATCGATCGCGGGATGAGCTACTGGATCGCGCTCCCGCTGACCCTCGTGATCGCGTTCGCCGGCGGAGTCTTGATCCAGCGCGCCGTGATCAGGCCGGTCGAGCGCGCTCCGGTGCTCACGCTCGTGATCGTCACCCTGGGCCTCGCCACGCTGATCAACGGGCTGGCGGGATTCCTGTTCGGCTACGTCCCCCGCTCTTTCCCGAGCCCGTTCTCGGTACATACGGTGTCCGTCCTCGGCGCCCTCGTCAGTTACAGAGACCTCGGCGTCATCGCCGTCTCGGCCATCGTGCTGGTGCTGATCTACCTGCTCCTTCAGCGCACGACGCTCGGGCTCACGATGCGCGCCGCCGCGCACAACCCGGACGCGAGCCGCCTGTTGGGCGTGCGCGTGAGCTGGATGCTCGCCCTCGGCTGGGGCCTCGCGTCGGCGGTCGGCGCGCTGTCGGGGATCATGGTCGCCCCGATCCTGCTGCTGGAGCCGAACATGATGCAGACGATCATCATCTATGCGTTCGCCGCAGCGGTCCTCGGCGGCATCGAGAGCCCGCTGGGCGCCGTGGTGGGCGGCCTGATCGTCGGCATCACGGTGAACCTCGCCGGCGCGTACCTGGTCGGCGGCGACCTCCAGCTTGCGATCGCCTTCCTGATCATCGTCGCCGTGTTGGTCGTGAAACCGAACGGCCTCTTCGGCCGGCCTTCGGTTCGGCGGGTCTGACCTTTGCTTACGCGAGTACGCCATGCGCCACCTCGCTACTGGCTGGTGCTCGTCGCCGCGCTCTTCCTCCTGGGCCTTCCCTCGGTCGTGACGAGCTTCCAGAGCAGCCAGTGGACGCTCGTGCTCATATTCGCCATCGCGGTCATGGGCCTCAACGTCCTGGTCGGCTACAGCGGCCAGATCTCGCTGGGCCACGGAGCTTTCATGGCGCTGGGGGCGTACACGACAGCCGTCCTCATCAGCCACTACCACGTGAACTACCTGCTGACCATCCCGATCGCCGGCCTCGTCACAGGGATGATCGGCTTCCTGCTTGGCGTGCCGGCGCTCCGGCTCTCAGCGCTGTACCTTGCGCTGGCCACGTTCGCGCTGGCGGTCGTGACTCCGAGCCTCATCAAGCGCCCGGACAAGCTCACGGGCGGCGTCCAGGGCATCCTCCTGGTGCCGCCAGATCCACCGCAGTTCGCCAGCAGCGCATTCGCGACGTTGACAAATGGGCCGCAGATGACTAGCGAGCAGTGGCTCTACTACTTGAGCCTCGGGATCGGCGCGGTGCTCTTCTGGCTGGCCTGGAACGTGATCCGCCACCGCCCTGGACGGGCGATGCGCGCGATTCGCGACGGCGAGGTGGCGGCCGCCGCCTCGGGCATCAACGTCGCCGGCTACAAGACCCTCGCCTTCGGCATGTCCGCCTTTTACGCGGGGATCGCCGGATCGCTCTTCGGGCTGGCGACCGGCTTCGTGAGCCCCGACACTTTTCCGGTCGCTCTGTCCTTCCAGCTGCTGGTAGGGGCCGTCGTCGGAGGCCTGGCGTCCATCGCCGGGCCGCTCCTGGGCGGCACCGTGATGTACTGGCTGCCGATCGTGTCCAGCCAGACCATCTCGAGCCAGGACTGGATACCAACGCAGATTTCGTCGGTCTTTGTGAAAGCCGGACCCGCTGTCACCTACGGCGCGCTCCTGATCCTGATCATGATCTTTGCGCCCACCGGCGTAGTGGGGCTCATAACCTCGGGCTACGCGGCGCTGCGGAACCGCCTGCGCGGGGCGGGCGAACGAGGTACTGGACAGATGCCGCCAGATCCCCAGACTGTTTGATGCATCTTCACCCGGCACAGGAGGAGCTTCGATGAGACGAACCGGACCCCGATCAGCCGCTCTGGCGGCAGCCCTCATGGCGCTGGTCGCCTGCGGTGGCGGCGGCACGACCACGGCCACCGACACCGGCATAACCAGCAACAGCATCGCGCTGGGTGTCACGATCGCGCAGTCAGGCCCCGCGGCCGCCTACGGCACCATCGCCAACGCGGCCAACGCCTACTTCACCTACGTCAACAACAACGAGGGCGGCGTGAACGGCCGGCACATCAACTACAAGATCCTCGACGACGGCTACAACCCTGCCCAGACGGTTCCGCTGACCAAGCAGCTGGTCGAGCAGGACCAGGTCTTCGCGATGTTCGGCGGCCTGGGCACCCAGCCGCAGACATCAGTCCGCGACTACCTCAACTCCAAGAAGGTGCCCCAGCTATTCGTCGCCACAGGCGCGACGACATTCATGGCCGACTTCAGCTCGCACCCTTACACCATCGGGTGGCAGCCGCCGTATCAGGGCGAGGCGCGGATCTACGCCAAGGACGTCCTGGCCAACCACGCGAGCGCCAAGATCGGCGTGCTCTACCAGAACGACGACTACGGCCAGGACTATCTGAAGGGACTCACCGACGGGTTGGGCTCCAGCGCCTCGATGATCGTGGACAAGGAGCCATACGACGTCACGGCTGCGGACACGCTGTCGCAGCTGGTCAAGCTGAAGGCGAGCGGGGCGGACACCGTGTTCCTCTTCACCACGCCGGCCTTCACCATCAAGTCGCTGATCATCATCACGAAGATCGGTTGGGAGCCGACCATCTATCTCAACTCGGTTTCCAACCCCTCCGTCTACATGGGCATTGCGGCCGGCAACGGCGCCGCGCTCAAGAATGTCACCAGCGTGAGCTACATCAAGGACCCGACCGACCCCCAGTGGGCCAGCGACGCAGGCATGCAGCTCTACAACAAGGTCATCGCCAACTGCTCGACCTGCAACGTCCACGACGGTTTCAACATCTACGGCGTCGCCGTCGCATACTCGATGGTCGACGTGCTCAAGCAGGCGGGTTCAAACCTCACCCGCGCCAACGTCATGAGCATCGCGTCCAGCCAGCTCAACGAGAACAACCCGTTCTTGCTCCCCGGCGTACTCGTCAAGACCACGTCCACCGATCACTACCCGATCACTCAAGAGAACGTGATCACGTGGTCGTCGAACGCGTGGCACCTTCAGGGCAGCCTGATCGACGAGCCGATTTCGTAGCAAGCACTGCTGGGGGCGGCGAATCGCCGTCCCCAGCTACCATTCGGTAGCGGTGTTGGCCCGACTCAAGCCCTACTGGCTGCACGCATATCTGCTCACGTACACCCCGATCCTCTTGCTCGCCGACAGCCGCGTCACAGCGCTGTGGCAGCAGTGGGTCCTCGGGCTGTTGACCTTCGCCGCGCTTTACCTCGCCGCGCTCAAGGCCCCCAAAGAGCAGCGCCTGCAGGTGTGGATGTGCGTCATCGTCGCGACCGGGTTCGAGATCTTCGGCTCTCTGATCTGGGGCGTGTACAGGTACCGCCTGCACAACGTCCCGCTGTTCGTGCCGCCCGGCCATGGCGCCGTGTACCTGTTCGGGCTCCTCGCGGCGCGCACTCCAGTCGTGCTGCAGTACGGACGCCGCGTCGCGCACGTGATCCTCGCCGGGGCCTCGACCTGGGCACTGGCCGGGCTGACAGTCCTCCCGCTCATCACCGGCCGGTTCGACCTGCAGGGCGCCATGTGCCTCCCCGTCTTCGCGTGGTTCGTGCTGCGGTCGCCCCGCTGGCCACTGTTCGCCGCGATCTTCATCGCCACCGGTGAGCTCGAGATCTTCGGCACGGTCCTCGGCAACTGGTACTGGCTGCCGATCGCCCCGTGGACGCACATCCCCTCGGGCAATCCTCCTTCGGTGATCGCCGGCGGTTACTGCGTCATCGATGCATCGGTCGTCCTGGCGATGCGCGGAGTGATGGCGATTCGTAGTCAGGTTCAATCGTTCCGGCCCGCTCCGGTCGGGCAAGAGGTCTAGCAGGCTTCAGGCGGTCATCTCGACGACCGCGGTGCCCACCGTGGTGCGGTTGCCCTCGGGGTCCTCGCCCCACACCTCTAGCTCGACACGCCCCGCGGCGACGCTCGTGACGCGGCCGCGGCAGCGGTAGGGCCGGCCAGGGACGTCGATGCCCCTGTAGCTGACCTCGAAGCTCTTGAGAGTTCCGCGCTCGCCGAGCCAGTCGGTGACGAGCTGTCCGAGGAAGGCCGCCTTCAGGAGACCGTGCAGGATCACACCGGGCAGCCCGACGCTGCGGGCGAAGTCCTGGTCGTAGTGGATCTCGTAGAAGTCGCCCTGGGCCCCCGCGTACTGCACCAGCTGGCGCGTGGTCGGGTTCTTGACCAGGTCGGGCAGCTCGTCCCCGGGTTGCATGATCACCGCCTGATCGCCGTGCCCCGCAGCCGGGCCACCGTCCGGCCGTGCCGGTTGAAGTACTCGGTCTCGAACACGATGAAGAGCAGGCTGCCGGTGGAGCCTGCCTTCTCGTACACGTCCACCACCTTGCCGATGGCGGTGATCTCGTCGCCCACCTTGATCGGTTCCAGGTATTCGAAACGGTTGCCGCCGTTCAGCCAGCCCTTGCCGTACTCCTCGGCCTCCGGGAGGTATGCGCCGCCAGGCGCGAGCGCGACCAGGAAGGTCGGCGGCGCTTCGGTGAGCCAGCGCGGATAGGAGTCGCCGATCGCCTCGGCGAAACGCTTGAGGTGACCGGCTTCGACGACGGTGATCGTCGGCGGACCGGGCGTGCCGATTCGCGCACGAAGCCTGTCGACGACGGAAGGGGTGGCGCTCATCGGCCTCGCGGAAGGCCCAGCACCCGCTCGGCGATGATGTTGCGCTGGATCTCGGACGACCCGGCGTAGATCGTCTCCGCCTGCGCCCACATCCACCCGTGCTGCCACCGCCCCTCTTCGACCGCGAAAGGCGAGTCCGGCGCCAGAGCGCCGTACTGACCCTGCATGCCGACCGCGGTCTCCTGAATGCGCTTGTCCATCTCGCTCCAGTACAGCTTCGTCATGCTCGCTTCCGGGCCTGGAGCGTGGCCATGCTGCGCGCTGGTCAGGTTGCGCAGCCCGATGAGCCGGAAGACGTGGGCCTCGATCTGGGCCTGGGCGACCTTCTGACGAACCGTCGGATCAGCCCCCGCGCCACGGTTGCGCACCATCGTGGCCAGCTGTCCGACGGCTCGCTCGAACCGGGCAGCCTGCGCCAGGCCTCCGCGCTCGAACCCGAACACAGTCATCGCGATCTTCCAGCCCGCGCCCGGATCGCCCACGAGGTCGCGGTCGTCGACCTCGGCGCCGGACAGGAAGATCTCGCTGAATTCGCCACCGCCTGTCATCTGGCGGATCGGCCTGATCTCGACCCCCGGTTGGTGCATGTCGACGAGGAAGAACGAGATGCCCCTGTGCGCATCCGCGTCGGGGTCGGTGCGCGCGAGGAGGAAGCTCTTGTCGGCGTAATGCGCTCCACTCGACCAGGTCTTCTGGCCGTCGAGCACCCAGCGCCCGTCGCGCCGTTCCGCGCGGGTGCGCAGGCCGGCCAGGTCGCTCCCGGCGTCAGGCTCGCTGAAACCCTGGCAGAAGACGAGCTCGCCGCCGAGGATCTTCTCCACGTAGGCCTCTTTCTGCCAGGGCGAGCCGTGCGCCAGGAGGGTGGGAGCGAGCAGGCTCACGCCGAGGCGTCCGAGGATGACAGGCGCGCCGGCCTTCGCCATCTCCTCGTGGTAGATCGCCTGCATGACAGGGGTGGCCGCGCGCCCGCCTGCCTCCCGAGGCCATGCGAGCTTGAGCCAGCCACCTTCGTGCAGGCGCCGCTGCCACTGGCGCTGAACGTCCTCGTCGGCGTCCTCCCGATAGCCGCCGACACCGCCGTTTGCCCACTCCGGCGGCAGGTTGTGCCCGAGCCATGTGCGGACCTCCTCTCTGAAGACCTCCTCCTCGGGTGTGAAGCCAAGATCCATGTGGTTCGGAGGCTATCAAAACGGGCATGCTAGATAAAGAGATGGCATCAGAAGTTCTTTGCGGCCGCTGCGGAACGCTGCTCACGAATCCGAACGCCCCGTGTCCCCGGTGCGGTTCCCCCGCTTCAGGCAGGTACCCGGGCCCTGTACTGCGATCTCAAAAGCACCCGCTCGTGGCCGCCGGCCTTGCGATCGTCCCGGGTCTTGGGCACTTCTACCTGGGTGAGAACAAGAAGGGCATCGCCTACCTGGTCGGAATCGGCGGTCTGCAGTTCTTCGGCCTCGACCTCGACCTCAGCGTCATCGGCGCGATCATCGGAGTCCCCCTGGAGGTCGGCGGCGGGACGCTCTGGCTCTTCAGCATCGTGGACGCGTACAGGACGGCGCTGCGCATGCAGGCCGCAGCGGGCTTCAAGCCCGTCTAGCCGGCCGTCCTTCCGCGTTTGCGTGTCACCGCCTTGCGGCCGGTTCTGGCTGAGCCCGCCGGCTTGCGCCGCCGCTTCTTGACAGGTCCCGCCAGCGCCTTCTGAACGCGGCGCTGAATCGTGCGCAGGCTGCGCTCGACGGCGGTGCTGGCCGCCTCAGATCCGCGTGCGGTCAACTTGTCGACCTGCCGCTTCAGCTTGCGGTTCTCCCTGATGAGCTCGGCGACCATCTCATTGAGCTGCTGGATCAGCTCGCTGCCGCCAACTCGCTTGCTGCGGCGGGCCCGCGTCGTCTTCGGTGCTTCGGGTGGCGCCATGGAGGCTTCTGAGCTTACGCCGCGACCAGAACCTGCTGCCTCGACAGGCTCTTCAGGCCTTCACGCGCAAGCTCGTGCGCGGGATTCGCCTTGCGGCTGACGTACCGCACGACGCGCCAACCGCGCCTGCAGCGCTCTCGGACCTCGAACACTGCGAGTCGAAAGCTGTCGCTCGACGGCATCCGGCTGCGCACGACAGGCGCGCAATCGGTGCGCACTATGACGCGGTGATAAGGCCAGCGCGCCGCCGCAAGATCCAGCGCGCCCGCGCACACGTGAGCCTCCAGCTGGGCCGAGCCACCCAGGTGCGAAAAGCCGAATGACTCGGTGTAAACGGCGCGACCCCTAACGAAAACGGCCAGGCCACACCCGGCCCGGCCGTTCTTGTCGAGAGCGGCGTCCACGTAGATCACCAGGCACTCCCGCAAACTGCATTCCTCCCGATGGTGGATTTCGGAAGAGCCTAACACGATGTTGCGGGCTTGTAACCACCGTGACACAAGATGTGGTGTCAGTCGGCTGGAGGCAGATCTGCACCCATCGCGTGGTAGCCGCCGTCGACGTGCACCAGCTCGCCTGTCGTCATATCCAGGTAGTCGGACAGGAGCGCGCAGGCGGCCCGCCCGACCGGCGTTCTGTCCTGCAGGTTCCACCCCATCGGCGCACGCAGCGACCAGACCTCTTCGAAATCCTTGAACCCTGGAATGCCGCTCGCGGCCAGCGTGGCCAGGGGACCTGCGCAGATGGCGTTGACGCGAATCTTGTAGCGCCCAAGGTCGCGCGCCAGGTATCGCGTCACCGACTCGAGCGCCGCCTTGGACACGCCCATCCAGTCGTACTTGGGCCAGGCCTGCGTCGAGTTGTCGAAGTCGAGCGTCACCAGCGAACCGCCGTGCTCGCGCATCAGTGGCAGGAACCCTGCCGCCAGCTCCTTGAATGAGAAGGCGCTCACCTGCAGCGCGGTCGCCACGCTCTCCCACGGTGTGGTCAGGAACTTGCCGCCGAGCGCGTCCGGTGGTGCATAGGCGACCGAGTGGACCAGGCCGTCGACCCTGTCCCACCGCTTGCCCGTCTCCTCCACCGCGGCCGCGATGTCGGCGGGCTTGCTGACGTCCATCTCCAGGATGTCGGGGACCGGGTTGAGCTTCTTGGCTGTCATCTGCGTGATCGTCATCATCCGGCCGAAGCTCGTCAGCAGCAGCTCCGCGCCTTCCTTCTGCGCCTCCACGGCGATCGCATATCCGATGCTCCTGCGGTCGCTCATCCCGGCGATGACGATCCGCTTACCTTTCAGAATCACTGACGAGAAATCCTAATGCCCTAACCGGGGTAAAGGCACGGGGAAGGCAGGCCTCCCCCGTGGAACCCCCTCCGAGTAAGGGAACGCACGGAGGCGCTTGGAAGGGCGCGCGTGGTGACGGCCGGAGTCAATCCGGCCTTCCGCTCCACTTCCAATTTTTACGGATTGGGTCCCGTCGCGATCGGTGCATCGCGGTTGGACCAGTCGCTCCACGAGCCCGCGTACAGCCGGCCTTTCTTCAAGCCTGCGACCTCCATGGCGAGCAAATCATGGGTTGCGTTCACGCCCGAGCCGCAGTAGACGACCGCTGCCTCATCGCCGCCGACGCCGAGCTCCGCGAAGCGCTGCCGCAGCTGCTCGGGAGACTTGAACCTTCCATCAGGCCCCAGGTTCTCCGCCCAGGGAGCGCTGAGCGCCCCGGGGATGTGGCCCGCCTTGGGGTCGACCGGTTCCTTCTCGCCGCGATAGCGCTCGCCGGCCCGCGCGTCCAGCACAGGCACACCGGCGAGCTTGCGAACGTCCTCGAAGTCGAGGACCCGCGATCGATCGGGTTCGCGCGATCGGAAGTTGACACGGCGGGCGCCGGGCACTTCGGTCGTCAGCGGTTCGCCCCAGGCGCCGATGCCGCCGTCCAGGACCGCCTGCGATTCGTGCCCGAACCAACGGAGCAGGAACCAGAGCCGCGACGCGACCGAGCCGCCCACGTCGTCGTAGACGACCACCCTGGAATCCGACATCACCCCGGCCTTCCGCATCTCGACTTCGAACTGCGCGCCGGCGGGCAACGGGTGCCGGCCGCCGCCCTTTCCCGTCACCGCTTCGAGATCCACGAACACTGCGCCCGGGATGTGTCCGCGCTCGTAGGCCTCCCGGCCCTTTCCCCCCAGCAGGTACCAGCGGAAATCGATCACGTGGACGTCTTTGTCGTCGAGGTGCTCTCGCAACCACTCCGGCGTGACGAGCGGGCCGAAGGTCATCGCTGGACCACACGCATGTCATAGATCTCCATCGCGTACTCGCTACGGAAGGAAGGGTGAGATCGCGAACAGCGCGAACAGCAACGCCATGTAGACGATCGAGTAGGCGAACAGGCGCCGGGTCCAACGCTTACCTGACAGGTCCAGCACCGTCAGCCCGACCAACCCCACGCCGAGGACGACCGCGCCCGCCATGTACACGGCGCCCGCCGAGCCCGTGACGAACGGGACCATGCTGACCACCGCCGTCAGCACCGCGTAGCCGACGCTCTGTCGCTTGGCCGACCGCTCGCCGGAGACCACCGGGAGCATCGGGATGTGCGCCCGGGCGTAGTCGGTCTTGATCACCTGGGCGAGCGCCCAGAAATGCGGGGGCGTCCAGAAGAACACCACGCCGAACATCGCGAATGCGGTGAGGTCCAGCCGGCCGGTGGCCGCGGCCCAGCCGACGAGGGGCGGCACCGCCCCCGCCGCTCCGCCGATGACTATGTTCTGCGGCGTCGATCGCTTGAGCCAGACCGTGTAGACGAAGACGTAGATCAGCGTGCCGAGCATCGCGAGGGTTGCGGCGAGCAGGTTGGCTCCGGCCCACAGCACGAGGAAAGCGAGCACGTTGAGCGCGATGCCGATCGACAGCGCGTGCCAGGCGGGGATGCGTCCGTCGGGCAGCGGCCGGCGGCGCGTGCGGCTCATCTCAGCGTCGATGTCACGGTCGAACCAGCAGTTGATCGCGTGCGCGCCTCCCGCCGCCAGAGTCCCGCCGACCAGCACCGCGAGCACCGGCACCAGCCGCGGATGTCCGTTCGCGGCTGGGAACATCACGCCGACGGCCGTGGCGTCCAGCAGAGCGACGATGCGGAGCTTGAGCAGGCTGATGTAGTCGCGCGCCACGTGGAGCGCGCCGGCGCCGGCGGGCGCCGTGACGGCGCTCATGCCGATCTCCTGTCGACGGCCAGGCGAGCGACCTCGGGTTGGGTGTCGCCGCGCGGAAGAGTCAGCAGGGCAATTTCGAGGATCCCCGCCCAGACCAGCGTGGCGAGAGCGACGTGGAGCCCGTCGAAGAACGCGCCGCCGGCGATCGCCGAACCGGCTCCGACGGCGACCTGGAGCACGAACACGCCGATCGCTGCGCCCGCGATGAGGCCCATGCCACCGGTGCCGCGCCACTTCCTCACCGCCGTCGACAGCACGTGCAGCAGCAGCAGGCCGACGACGAGCACAGTGCCCCGGTGCAGCATCGTCCACACGCTGGCCCCCGTGAAGTCGAAGGCAAAGCCATTTCCGCACAGCGGCCACGAGTTGCATCTCGTGTCTGCGCCGCTCGCCACCACCGTCGACCCGGTAAGCAGCATCACGTACGTCGCGGCGGTCGCCACAAACGCGAGACGCCGAAACATCGGGTCCGGAACGCCGCTGGATGCCGGCATCGCCATCACCGCGGTCGCGACGAGGAACCCGAGGATCATCATGGCCAGTCCGAGGTGCACGAGCACCAGCCACGGCGTGAGCTCGTTCGCGACCACCACGCCCCCGAGCACCCCCTCCCCCACCACGCCGATCAGCGATGCGGTGGCCAGCCACGCGACGCGGGGCCGGCGCTTTCGATAGACAACCCACGCCATCAAGACGGTGGCGATGATCAGCACCCCGGTCACGCTGCCGACCGCGCGATGCGAGTACTCGATGATCGCGTGCAGGTTCGCGGGCGGGTACGGACGGCCGTGGCACAGCGGCCAGTCGGGGCAGCCGAGCCCGGAGCCTGACACACGCACCACGCCGCCGAGCGCGATCTGGAGATAGGCGAAGAGAGCTGTGACCACCGCGAGCCGACGAAACAGGGCCTCCCCAGACACCACGCGAAGTCTACTGAGTGGCCAGGTTCGAAAGCCATGCGGCCAGGACGCGATCGTCCATCTCGCCGACCTGGCGCCCGGCGATCGACCCGTCGGCGCGCACGAAGACAGTGGTCGGCAGCGGCAGCACGCCGTAGGCGCGGCCCACCTTGAGGTCCGAGTCGAGGAGCGCCGCCTGCTGGATCCCTGTCGAGCTCAGGAAGTCCCGCGCGGCCTGGCTGCTGTCGCCCTCGTTGATCAGGACGAGCCGGACCGCCGACGACGAACCGACACGTCGTTGGAGCAGCGGCATCTCCGCGCGACACGGCGGGCAGTAGCTGGCCCAGAAGTTGAGGACGAGCGGCACACCGGCCAGGTCGGCGAGGCTGACCTGCCGGCCGTCGGTGCTCTCCAGCGAGAAGCCTGGAGCACTGCCGCCGCCGCCAGTCGCCACCTGTTCCGGCCCGGTGATCGTGAGGAGCGACTCCAGGACGCTGGGCGCGCCCCACCCGTCGCCGTGCGAGGCCAGCTCCCCCAGTCCGCTCGGGCTGAGGGTCGACACGAGCGAGGGCGGGATGTCGTTGCCGATGTCGGGCACGCCTCGATAGACCAGGCGCACGTATCCGTGCCGGTCGACCAGGGCGAGAGTCGAGACGTGGCTGTCGCCGCTCGCGAGCTGGACGCCGAACGGCCTCCAGAACGATTCGAGCGCGGCCACAGAGCCGGTCGCGAAGGTCCAGCCCGCCCCGATCCGGCGGCCGTACCCATCCAGCACCGATGGCGTGTCGATCGCCGGGTCGGTGGTGACCTCCGCGAGGAGCACGCCCGCCGGCAGACGCTTGCTGAGCTGGAGGAAGAGCGCGGTGTAGAGCGGGCAGGTCTCGTGGCAGGTCGTGTGGAAGGCCGCGATGACCAGGTCTTTGCCTGCGGTCGAGCGGCTGTCGAACGGGTGACCGAGCTGGTCCTGGAGGTCGAACGGCGGCATGGCCACGTATTTGCCCGAGAGCTCGCCGAGGCCGAGGTTCACCTGGTCGTTGCCCGCGTATGCCGCCCCCGCGATCAGCCGCCCGGAGTCGATGCCGAGGAGGACCGGCTCGACCTGTCCGGCGGTCACCGTCACGGGCAGGATGGCCTGGTCGTCGCCGAAGCGCAATCCGTCGTAAGCGCCGGCCACGACCGGCAGCGCCAGGAGCTCGCGCTGGCCCGGAGCGGCGGGCACGTCACCCGAGACCTTGCCGAGCGCCGTCCAGCCGGCCTTCCCGTGCAGCTGGACCGACGTGGGCGGCATCGAGCCCGCCGCGCGCCCGGCGCCGATCACGAGCAGCGTGCCGGTGGCGGGCTGAAGGCGGGGCAGCGCGACGACCAGCGCGGCAGCCACCAGCGCCACCGCCAAAGCCCCCACCCAGAGAACCCGAGGCGCCGGAATCGTTACGTTCCCGTCGGGCTCAGCAGGGGCCGGCCGCCGTACCTGGCCGCGACGGCGTCGATGTAGGCGGCGCACAGGTCGGCGACGGGCCGGCTCACGAGCTGGACGACGTTCTCGGCGTTCTGCTCACCGCTGTGCGACAGGTTGAAGCTGCCCACGTACACGTAGTCGTCCGCGACCAGGATCTTGGCGTGCATGAAGTCATGCACCGAGCCCTTCGCGTATGGGGTCGAGCGCTTGGCGCCGAAACGAACTGCGGTGGCGATGGATTGAAAAGCCGCGATCTTCCAGGATGCCGTCGCCTGCGCGCCCCACTGGCGCTGCACCTCGTCCATCTGCGTCGCATCGTACACACCGGAGATGTCGGCCTGGCCGTGCTCGCAGGCCTCGGCCAGCGCTCCGAGGATGGGGCCGGACGTGATGACTGGCGAGCAGATCCGCAGCCGCCGCGTCGCTGACGAGATCGACCTCGCCATCTCATGGACGAGCTTCAGGCCGCGCCCCGGGCAGAAGTACGGCCGGAGCCTGGTCGAATCGGCGAGAGCCGACCACCGCGAGGTGAACCGCCCGGAGTCCGCCACCACCGGGCGCTGCCACAGCTCCTCGAAGTTCCGCTCGTAGTCGACCGCGATCTCGGCCGAGGCGAGCGTAAGGACCGCGTTCTCCTCGCGCGTGAAGGAATCGTTGGTCCAGTTGGTGGAGCCGGTGAGGACCGCTGCCTGTGGAGTGCCGGCGTCGCGGATCACGTACTTGTGGTGCATGAGGTCCGGGATGCCGTGGATCGGCATCACTGCGACTCCGATCGACTTGAGCTTGTCGATGAAGGCCCAGTCCACCTCCGGCGGGGGCGGAACCGGGATGGTGGCGGCGTGGTCCTGGTTGAACATCAATCGCACCGATACGCCACGTTTCTGCGCCGAGTCGACTGCCGTGAGGACCGCGGCAGCCGGGCCAACCTCCAGACGCAGGTCGTAGATGGCGACCTCCAGCGTCTTGGCAGCGCCGTCGAGGAACGTGGCGATCCGCTGCGCAACCGCATCGGCGCTCTGGCCGCCGTCGGTCAGGAAATAGAGGTCGAGAGGCGGTACCGCAACTATCGCGACGCCCGTACCTCTGGCTCGCCCGGGTCCTCGCGTGGCTCGTCGACGCCGACAGGCAGCGGCTTGGTGGCCATCGCAGCGGCCTCCTCCGGATCGTCGGTCAAGGTCATGAGGTCCAGGTCCTGGGCTCCGATGGCCCCGCGTCCGAGCACGATCTCGCGCATCCAGTGGAGTAGGCCCGTCCAGTACTCGGTGCCGAAAAGCACGATCGGGAAGTGCTCGATCTTTCCCGTCTGCGCCAGGGTCAGGGACTCGAAGAGCTCGTCGAGAGTACCCAGCCCACCAGGGAAGATGACGAAGCCGCGAGCGTACTTGACGAACATGTTCTTGCGGACGAAGAAATACCGGAACTCGACGCCGAGGTCGACGTACGCGTTGAGCTCCTGCTCGTCGGGCAGCTCTATGTTGCAGCCGACCGACAACCCGCCCGCCTCCTGGCAGCCGCGGTTGACGGCTTCCATGATTCCAGGGCCTCCGCCCGTGATGACGGCGAAACCGCGCCGCGCGAGCGCGGCGCCGAGCGCGCGGCCGGCCGCGTAGTAGGGGTCGTCGACAGACGCGCGGGCCGAGCCGAAGACCGTCACCGCCGGCCCCACCTCGTTGAGAGCGTCGAAACCCTCCACGAACTCGGACAGGATGCGGAGCACCCGCCATGGGTCGGCATGGTGGGCGAGCTCCTCGATCGCGCTGCGCTCGAGCAGCATCTTGTCCGCGGGTGGACGCTGCGCGGGCACGACGAGTCGACCGGCTCGCCTCCGACCTGGCACTGTGCCTACGGCTCCCGCTCGGGACTGTCTACGGGTTCGGCCTTGCCGTCTCCGAGCATGCCTTCGACGTGGGACCCCGACCGATCCGTCTTATTGGTCCGACGGGGGCCGTCGCCCGCCATCACCAGGCTCGCCCGCTTGCGCCGGGCGGAGCGAGACCTCTTGTGGTTCGGCTCATCGCCGTGCCCGTTCCCATCGACGCTGCTGATCGCAGGTGGTTCGGGCTCGGACGGGGCGGCCGTCACAGGGACTGGTTCGATCTCGGCGGGCGCGTCGTCCACGATCCGCTCATCCGCTGCCGGGAGGGTCGCCGCGCTCGAAATTCGGTTCGAGGGCCTGGAGGTCGAACGTTCGGGCATCTCGAGAACCTGGTCCAGGTGAGCTCGAAGCGACGCGACCTCTGCCTCCAGCTCGTGGACGCGGCGGCGATGCCGCATGTGCTCGGTGAAGTGGTGAAGGCCGTCCACCCAGTGATACAGGGTCCCGGCGATCACGAACAGGGCGAGGGGAACGACAGCCACGGTCCAGAGGGGAACCTTATCGATGTGGAGGATCGACCAGTGCACGTCGACGGTGATGAGGTTGCTGTAACCGAAGACGGTCGCGGCGACACCGATGAACAGGCCCACGATGAGCGAGCTCGCCAGCAGGAAGCGTTGCCATAGTTGGTTCAAATCGGCACCGGGCCGAAGGTTAACCGGTTTGACCGGGCGTCGCTACCGGATAGCCACGTGACACCGCGCCGCTACTTGGAATCGACCTTCTCCAGCACCACGACCGGGATCTGGCGCGAGGTCTTCTTCCGGTACTCGTGGAACTGCGGGTTCAGGTTGGCGTGGTGCTGGTAGAGGCGCTCGTATTCGTCGCCGTCCGGAACGTGGGCGCGTGCCTCGAACTTGTCACCCAGGATCTCAACCGTCACCTCCGGGTGGGCGACGAGGTTGTGGAACCAGGACGGGTGGGTCGGGGCGCCCCCTTTGGACGCGACTATCACGTAGTTCTTGCCGTCCCGCGTGTAGACCAACGGGTTCTCACGCACCTCTTTTGATTTCGCGCCTTTGGTGGTGAGGATGAGAACGTCACGCCCCTGGAACGGCCCTGAGGTGGCCTTCCCCCCGTGCTCCCGAAGGTCCCGTATCAATGCCCGGCTGAAGTCTTGAAATGTGCTGCTCATCGATATGGGATACCGAAGTGGGCGCCCCGGTCATTCCACAGCTGCCGTACGGAAGTCGAGCTGAGTAGGGGCCGCGGTTGGCGGCCCCTACTCAGTGAAGGTCAGACGCAGGTGCCTTGTGTGGTGGTGAAGGTGTTGTTGTTGGAGTACCAACCATTGACTCCAAGGCTTGGAGACTGGCGGTAGAACCAGGAGAAGAAGGCCAGCTCCTGGGGGTGGTAGTTGAAAGCGTTCATGTGGACGGTCAGCGACTTGCCGGTCAGTGGGTCGCCGTTCTCGAGGTTGTTCTGGCAGCCGGACACCTGGCCGACGTGGCCCCAAGGCCGCGTCGGGTTGTTGGTGTAGGGGTCGTCCATCCACTCACCGACCTCGTGCGCGAGGACCGAGACGTCGATGATGCCGAAGCCTCCCGAGTTGTCGTAGTCCGACACGGCGTAGGTCTGCATCTGGCTGGTCGGGGTGGGCTTGTAGGTGTTGTGGTATCCGAGCGCGCAGCAGTTGCTCGTCGTGCCGATGTACTCCACGACGTTGTGCAGGAGGAAGATCGGGAACGTGTTCGGCGCCGCCAGGCCTGCCGTTACCAGCGCGGGGATGGCGGTCGTCTGCAGGTAGTTGTCCAACCAGTTGATCTCAACGGCGCCCAGCAGGCCGTTGCCACACCCGATGGAGGCAAAGGCGGCTTTGCTCGCGGGCACGTTGATGGTGACGGTCGGCAGCGTGGTCACCTTGAGCTTCACGTGGTAACCGGGGTTGATCCCTGATGGGTTGGCGTACGTCCAGAACTGCGCGCGCTGGAAGGCGTCGACGTACTGCGCCGACCCGATGGCGGTCCCACCCCAGGTGTAGGAGTGGTTCTTGAGGACGGGCGACAGCTGGGTGCGGGTCAGCGCGCTCGCACCTGCGTCACAGGTGTCCGGAACGCTGGGGTCCCAGTTGGCAAGCGTGGGGAAGACGATGTTGACGGGCACGAGCTCCGTCGGGATGGTCGTGGACGGCGTCAGCGACGCAACCGCCGGGTTCTTGCCGACGATCGTGTATTTGTAGGTGACCCCGGTGTCGACGACTGTCGACGTGAACGTCTTCAGCTTCGGCCCGGTCGCCAACGCGATGCTCGCCGTGCGCGAAACCGCCTGCTGGCGAAGCCCGGTGGCGGAAATCACATGCCCCAGACCGACCTGGGGAAGCTTTGGCGCAGCCGCCGCCGACGCGGAGGATGCCGCCATCGGAAGAACGATGAGACCCATTGACACGCAGAGCCCGAGCAACACACGGAACCGTCTGGACACGTGCACCTGTACCTACTCCCTCCCAACGGTCCACGAAATGCCTGCAAGCCCCGCCTCGGACCGCCTGGAGCCGGGTACGAGCCACGATGCGCCGGCGCGCCGCGAGTGTCAACGTGACATTGCTCCTAGTCGCAGGCCCCGCCCCGGACACCGACGGACAGGGAGGCGGCAGCACCCGCCCAATGCCCAACTGAGCTTCCACCAGAAAACAAGTGAGGCCCGGGCTAACCGCCCGGGCCCCACAAGAAGCTGCTTTCGGACTACTTGGCCTTGTATGCGTTGAAGGAAGCGACGTCGCGTCCACGCCCGAAGACGTAGTTGCGCTCCGCCACCGGCTGCGTGTTACCGCACCCGACAGAGGCGTTGGCGGTCAGCGAGAAGCTGACTGCGTTGAAGACCAGCTGGTTCGGGTTCCAGGCCCTGATGGTCTGGTAGTCGCCCCAGCGGCCGGTGCCGCCGCCGCATGAGTTGCCCGCGCCAAAGGTGATGAAGTTGTTCGCCCATGGCTGAGCCGAGCTGAAGTCGTCATCGATCGTGAGAAGCGTGCCGGGGAAGTAGTGGGTCGTCCCCGTGCCTCCGCCCCAGGTGGTGACCATGCCGATCGCGCCGTGCGCGTTGGCCACCTGGTCCGGGTAGATGATGGCGAAGCCGGTGCTGTAAAGGTTGTTGGAGCCGAGGTAGGTCATGTCAGACGCCCTGAAGTAGATGCGCCTGGTGAATGGGAACGGCGCAAAGCCGCCCTGGCCGGCCGTCACCGCGAAGCCGATTACGGTGTCGGTGGTGTTCGGCTCAGAAGCCGAGGGGATGCCGAGGTAGCCTCCACCCTGCATTCGAGAGTCCGCAAACCAGCACCAGTTCGTGACCACTGCATCCGCGCTGGCGCAGTTGCCTCCACCCTGGAACATGAACGTGAAAGCGTCGATCGCGCGGTCATAAACCGCTAGCGCGCCGCTCGCGTCTTCCCAGCGGTAGACCCTGAAGCCGTTGCCCAGACCGAGGTTGGTCCAGTCGCTGCCCCAGTACATCACGTCACCCACACCCTGCACGAACGAGGGTGCGAACGTGTTGGAGTCGGGAATGAAGCCGAAGCCAAAGCCTGCGCAGTTCACCATCGGGTCGATCGGGAACCGCGAGACCATCGACTCCACGAATCCGCCACCACTGTTGTAGATGTCGGTGCTCCAGAACACGTTGTTCGTGGAGATGCCCATGTGGTTGTAGTCGAAGGAGTCACCGGCCGGAAGGCTGTAGTTCGCCGGACCGATGTTGTAGAAGCACCAGCCTGCGAGGTCGGTGACCGACGAGTTGGCGAGCACGATGTGGTCGCCGAACTGCATCAGCCAGAACACCCGCTGGTGGGTGCTGTCGAAGACCGTCACCTGGTCGCAGCAGAAGCCGGACCCGAAGATGGTGAACGGGTTGAGGTACGTCCAGATGCCGCCGTTGTTGTGGGAGTAGGTCGCGAACCAGTTTCCGGTCTGGAAGATGTTCTTGCCAGTCCCGGCCGTGCTGGGCTCGCTCACGCCGGAGAAAGCGCCGCCGGCGGGAAGCTTCTTGTTGCGCATGACGACGAAGTCGGCAGGCAGCGCGTTGGCGCTACTCGGCGCCTCAACCGGTGCCCCTCCGTCCTGGGAGATCGCTCCCGCGTACTTCTTGAAGCTCGGCCCGGGCCGGTTCGCGGTCGCCATGGCCGCATTGACCTTGGCTTGCTGAGCTGCCGTGATCGCCGGCTGCGTCACGTAAGTCTTTGCGTGCGCGACTGCACCTGCACCGATCTTGGCGGTGGTCGACTGGGCGGTTCGGGTCGCCCCCGCCGGCAGCGATGGCGCCGCGGTCGCCATGGTGCCGGTATAGAGAGCACCCAAAACGATGACTCCGACCGTAAACACGATCAGGTGCGTACGGTTACGAACGGACTGCGTCAGTTTGGACAACCTAACGACCTCCTTCTAAACATGGACGGAATGGAACACGCAGAAGTAGGTCTTCCACCTACCCTCTCAGTGAGGGAACGTGCGCCCAGGCACCCCGGGCCGTCAAGGTGACATTTCTCCCATTTCGGGACTTTTCGGGCCCACCGCTACGGATTTCCAGGCGGTTCCGGCCGTGGGGGACGTCGCGCGTCCTCGGCGCCCACAGGCGGCAATCGTTTGAGCGGCTGAAAAGGGATCAGACCCGCGTCGTCGGAACCACTCCGAAGCTTTGCAGCCCGATGACGATCACGGCGCATAGAACGTCGAAGGCCGCCACGCGGAGGAGCAGTCCACGAAGAGAGGTTGCCGAAAGCCCGGTCGCCGCAACGGCCGACCCGAGAACCGCAAGCAAAAGCCAGATGACCGCGAATGCGAGCGCAACCGGGGCTCCGAGGGTGGCGATCGAATAGAGGCTGAGGCCCCAGACGGCGCCGAAGACCCCACCGATCGCCAGGCCCAGGCGTATGCCGTCGGCGATGCGCAAGACCCGGACGCGATAAGCGATCTCGACGATGCCCGCGGCCAGGATCAGGAAAGCCGCATAGCCAAGAGGAATACGTCGAAAGGCTTCGGATGGGGCGAGCATGAAGGCGCCGCCTCCCTGATACATGCCCGCGAAAAGGGCGCCGTTGAGCAGGAAGTCCAACCCCAACATCGCCAGCCAGACCACCAGCGCGACCCGCAAGCGCCTGGTAACGGTCGATGGCTTTGAGGCTGGGGCAGACGACATGTCCGCATTGTTGTACCAAGCCGGCGGCGCAGCCGCAGGCGGCCGGCGGATTGGTGGAGGCGGCGGGAGTTGAACCCGCGTCCGAAGCAGTCTCCTACAGGATCTCTACGAGCGTGTCCAGGATTTTGGTTCTCGCTCGGCGGCTCCTCCCGACGGGATCCGCTTTCGCCAGCCGCGGTGGGTGTCCCGCATCGAGGCCGTGGCGCCCCCGATGCGGCAATCCGGTCTGATGTGATGCCGTTCCCCAGTCCGCCGGATTGACCGGGGGCGACACCCGGGATCTAAGTCCCGGGACTTACGTCTCTACTGCTTACGCAGCGAGGGCGAAAGTGCTGTTCTTGTTGGCGTTTTTAAAACGCTTGCGCTGTAACGCTCGCGGCTCTCGGCTCGCAATCCCGAAGCTCAACTGCCCCGTCGA
>JBGOTG010000013.1:0-23785 GCA_041476405.1 Candidatus Dormibacteraceae bacterium
AGGTTGGTCTGGCCTCGCCGGCCTGGATGGCGACGCGGTCGACGGTGTCGGCGATCGAGGCCGAGCTGCGGGCGACCTCCTCCATGCTGGCCGAGGTGGCGGTGGCGGCGGTGGTCTGCTCGAAGGTGGCCGAGGCGAGCTGCTCGGCGGCGGCGGAGAGCTTGCCGGCGGATTCCGAGACCTCACCCTGGAGGCGCGAGAGCACCCCGCCGAGCCGCTGCAGCATGGCGTTGAAGGCGGCCCCGAGGACGTGCATCTCCCGACCGCCCGTGAGGCTGACGCGCACAGTCAGGTCGCCGGCCTCGGCGCGCGCGGCCATCCTCGACAGCGAGATGATCGGCCCGATGGTGAACCGGGTCATGAGGATCGCGAATCCAACGATCAGCAAGGCCCCGACGACCATGATCCCGACTGTCAGCCTGCCGAGGCTGTATGCGGGGGCAAGCGCGGCGGCGGTGTCAGTCGATGCGATGACGACAAGCTGTTTGTCAGAGACGCCGGCATAGCCGGCGATCACCTCGCGGTGCCGGTAGTCCGTTATCCGGGCCGCTCCGGAACTGGTGCGGAAGGCGAGATCGACCACGCCGACCTCGGCCCTGGTGCTCAGCGCGCCGGCGGCCGCCACCCCCACGTCGGTCGTCAGCACGCCGGAATCCGAGCTCAGAACGAGATAGTGGTCGATGTTCACGATGTGGACTTCCTCGCCTGCGGAAGGCGATCCCAGGAGCGTGCTCAGTGCTGAGACGTCCAGGTCGCCCACCACCGCGCCTTGCGATGTCCCGTTCGCCCCGATGATCGGGGCGCTCAGGATCCAGGTGAGCCCACCCGCGCTCTTCGCGATCGGCTGCTCGGTTGCGATGTAGAGAGCCTGGCCGAACCACACGGCAGAGCCGACGCCGTTGAGATCCGTATCGGCGGCCGTCACCGCCACCACTTTGCCGCTCGAGTCCAGGACCTGGATCGCCTCGAAGACCGGGTCGTCGCTGGTCGCGAGGGCTCCACCGTTAGGCCCCTTACGACCCGCCGGAGCGGCAGCCGCGCGGGCCAGCTGCGCGAGGTGCGTCTGCGGTTCCCTGAGCCAGTCGCCGATGCGGGTGGCCGCCGCCACTGCGTCTCCCTGGGAGCGTGACATGGCCGAGTCGGTGGTCGCCTGCAGCACCTCGGCGAACATGAGGAGGCCGAGGATCACCATCACGGGCAGTGAGATGAGCAGCGAGCCGGCAAGCACCCTGGCGAAGAACGTGTCGACAGCGAAGAACGGCGGCCTGCGAATGCCGATTGATCTGCCGCGACCGCCCTTGCCGGCGAGCGGAAGCACACGGGCGAGCTCCGATCGGCCCTGCCCGGCCCGCGCATCTCTCCGTCTAGCCTCCACTGTCGGTGCCCCCTCTTCGGTCCCAGCCCGCAGTCGCGAGCTCAGAGGCGAGCTCTCCCTGCCGTGCCGCTGCGGAGGCGATCTCTTGTGCGGTGGCAGCGACCGCGCGGCTCCCTTCGGCTATGTGTTCGATGGCCGCCAGCACGTCCACCGTCGACGAGCGCTGCTGTTGGGTCGCGAGCTGAACCTTGTCGCTGACTTCGATCATCGCCTCTAAGAGGAGGCGCCCGCGACCCATCTGCTGGACGCCCTTGTCCAGGGCCACGATGGTCTCGGAGCTCTCTTTCTGCGTGCCCTCCGCCAGCTTGGCGATCTGGGCGGCGGCGGCCTTGGAGCGATCCGCCAGGCGGCGGACCTCGTCGGCGACGACGGCAAATCCGCGGCCGGCGTCACCTGCGCGAGCGGCTTCGATGGCGGCGTTCAGTGCGAGGAGATTGGTCTGGTCGGCGATGTGGTTGATGGCGCCGAGGATGCCCTCGATCTCGTTCACACGGGCCGCCAGGGCCACGGTTCTTGCGCCGGACGCGTGCAGGTCGCCCTGGGCCAGGTCGATGTTCGCCCGAACCTCGGCCGCCCGGGTGGCGACCTGGTCCACATCGTTGGCCACCTCGACGGTGCTGCGCGCGAGCTGCTCCATGCTGGCCGAGGTTGCGGTTGCCGCCGTGGTCTGCTCGAACGTCGCCGCCGCCAGCTGCTCCGCGGCGAGAGAAAGCCTGCGTGCGGATTCGGTCACCTCGCCTCGGAGGCGAGTGAGGACACCGGCGAGCTGGTCGACCATCGCGTTGAAGGCGAGTCCAAGGTGGCGCATCTCCCCTCCGCCCGTGAGCCGAGCCCGGGCGCCGAGGTCGCCGGCTTCGACCCTGGCGGCTGCACGAGAGAGCGCCAGGATCGGCATGATCGTGATCCTGCTCAGCACGACGGCGAGGGCGATCATCAGCAGGACGCCGACCGCCTCGATCAACGAGTTCGAGCGCTGTTGGGCGTAGACGGGCGCCAGCGCCGCCGCAGCGTCGTTCGAAGATATGACAACCCAGCCGAGGCTGGCGACTGGACTGTAGCCGGCGAGCACGTCGCGACCGCGAAAGTCCCTGACCCGGGCCCAGCCGGGGCCGGCATCGAGTGCTTGATTCACCACGTACGCGCTGGCTTTGAGCTTCAACGATCCCTTCGCCACTATCTCGGCATCGGTGCTGAGAGCACCCCAATCGGTGCTGTAGACGACCAGGCCGTCGCCGTTTGCCATGTGGACCTCCTGGGTCGCCGCCGATCCGGCCACACGCCCATAGGGGTCCAGCAGCACGCCCAACGCGGCCACCTTCAGGTCACCTGCCACAACTCCCTGCGTGTGCCCATCAGAGCCGATGATGGGCGCGGTCATCAGCCAGAGCAGCCCGGTGTCGATCTGGCGGATGGGCTGGATCGACTCGATCGTGAGACTGTTCTTCAGGGTCACGATCGAGGCGCCCTGCAGGTACGAGTCAACGCCGGTCGCGCTCATGATCTTTCCCGCGGGATTGACGATCTCGATTGCGTCAAAGGCGGGGTCGGCGTTGGGAGGCCGGACCACTATCGCGTTTACGCCAGATTGGCCGATCCGGTTGGTCGCGTCCTGCGCGATTGCGCGCAGCTCAGCCTTGCGCTCCCCAAGCCACGCGCCGATGCGTATGGAGGCCGCCTCCGCAGTCGCCTGCGTGCGCGCAGTTGCCGCATCGGTGATCGTCTGCAAGCCCTGCTCGAATGTGACCAGGCTGAGGATCGCCACCACCGGCAGCGAGACCAACAGCGTCCCGGCCAGGAACCTGACGAAGAAGCTGTCCCAGGGTCTGCGCCAGAGCGCCCGAGCCGATTGGCCGGACGATCCGCCGTCGAGCTTCACCAGCCGGAGCTCCGGAGAGGCGCCATCCTCGATGGGGCCGAGCTGCGTCTTTCTAGCCTCCACTTTCGGTCTCCGGCCCGCTGTCCCAGCCCGCGCCGGCGAGCTCGGCGGCGAGCTCGCCCTGCCGGGCGGCGGCGGAGGCGATCTCCTGGGCGGTGGTGGCGACCGAGCGGCTGCCCTCGGCGTTGTGCTCGATGGCGAGCACGACCTGCTGGGTGGAGGAGCGCTGCTGCTGACTGGCGAGCTGGACCTTGCCGCTGACCTCGGTCATCGCGCGCATCATGGCCAGGCCGCGCTCCATCTGCTTGACGCCCTTCTCGAGGGCCATCACGGTCTCACCGCTCTGGGCCTGGGCGCCTTCGACCAGCTTGGCGATCTGGGCGGCGGCGGCCTTGGAGCGCTCGGCCAGGCGGCGGACCTCGTCGGCGACGACGGCAAAGCCGCGGCCGGCGTCGCCGGCGCGGGCGGCCTCGATGGCGGCGTTGAGGGCGAGCAGGTTGGTCTGGTCGGCGATGTCGTTGATGAGCTCGAGGATGCTTTCGATCTCGTTGATGCGGCCGGCCAGGGCGAGGGTGCGGTCGCCGGAGGCGCGGAGGTCGGTCTGGGCGAGCTCGAGGTTGGTCTGGGCCTCGCCGGCCTGGATGGCGACGCGGTCGACGGTGTCGGCGATCGAGGCCGAGCTGCGGGCGACCTCCTCCATGCTGGCCGAGGTGGCGGTGGCGGCGGTGGTCTGCTCGAAGGTGGCTGAGGCGAGCTGCTCGGCGGCGCCGGAGAGCTTGCCGGCTGATTCTGTGACCTCACCTCGCAGGCGACCCAGTACCCCACTCAGCCTCTCGACCATTGCGTTGAACGCCTGGCCGAGCTGACGGACCTCTCCCCCGCCCTTGAGGTCGACGCGGGCGGTGAGATCGCCGGCCTCGACGCTTGCGGCGGCGCGCGACAGGGCAACAATCGGACGGGTCGTGAGGACTGCTAGCCCGATGGCGAATCCGATGAGCATGAGTGTGCTCAGCACCTGGAGCAGCGAGGTTCGAAGCTCCTGCTCCTTGACTGGAGCCAGCGCGATTGCGGTGTCCGTCGACGCGATGACCACCAGGCCGAGCGTCGATACCGGGTCGTAGCCGGCCAGGACGCGGTGGTTTCTGAAGTCGACCATCTCGGCGGCGCCCGGACCGGTCGCGAGCGCTTGATCGACGATCGAGGTCTCGGCGGCGGCGCTGAGGGTGCCTTTGGCAAGCATCGCGGTTTCGTCAGGCAGGACACCCCAGTCCGAGCTGTAGATGAGGAGGTGTTTCGCGTTGACCAGGTGTACCTCCTGGTCGGTGGCCGTGGCCACGTCCAGGCCGTACGGGTTGAGCAGCCTCCCTAACACGACGAGGAACAGGTTTCCCGCGACCACGCCCTGAGCCTTGCCGTCCGAGCCCACGATGGGCGCGGTCACGACCCAGTTGAGGCCGTCCGTGCCCCTCTTCTCTATCGGACCTATCGTCTCCACGCTCAGGCTGTTGGCGAACGTCGACCCCGACGGCGTGGGTGAGACCTCCTCGCCAGGCGCCGTCGTTGCCACGGTCTTCCCGGTCACATCGAACACCTGGATGTTGTCGAACGCCGGGTGTGACGCCACCGAGGCCAGAAGACGGGCGTTCTCGCTTGGCTTGGAAATCAGGCCGACGTTGGTCTGTGCGATCGCGCGAAGCTCCGCCTTGCGCTCCGCCAGCCAATCGTTGATGCGGACCGCGGTGTTCACCGCAGTCGCCGCCGATCGAGCTTTGGCCTGGGCGATGCTCGTCTGCGTGCTCCAGTTGGACATCGCGAACCCGAGGAGGATCGAGGAGGGAATCGACACCAGCAGAACGCCTGCCACGATGCGGATCGAATAGCTGCTCTTGAACGCGCTCCATCGGCGCCAACCTACCGCCGTGCTTACAGGCCCCAAAGGGGCCTTTACCAGGCGCAGCGCCGGTCGTCGGGCGTCCTTCGTGGGAGCCTCGGGCGGCCCTCGTCGCAGCTGCATACGTCTGTACTACGCCAGGAGGCCTGTTTTGTCGCCATGGGTGAGCACGGCGGCCCACCCCTATAAGAGGATGGCTTTGGAGCTCCCCACGCCCGGCTTCAGAGCTGGATCAGGCCCTTGCGCGCCGCTGCGATGACCGCCTGGAGCTTGGAATGGACCTGCAGCTTCTCGATCACGTGCCGGACGTGCCACTCGATGGTATGGGGGGCGATGCCGAGGCGCAGTGACATCGCTGTCGTGTCGAGGCCTTCCGCCAATAGGTGGAGGACGTCAAGCTCACGCGGGGTGAACTCCGCGAGCAGCTGCTCACGCTCCCGCTTCACGGTGGCGGCGCCCCGTTGCCTGGCGATCGCGCGGGCGAACAGCTCGACCGGGATGAGGACCTCGCCCTTTGAAGAGCGGCGCACTGCCTCGATGATCTGGTCGGCTGTCGCGTCCTTGGTCAGGTATGCAGTGGCGCCGGCATCGACCGCATCCAGCAGCGCTTCCTCGGACGCGTCCGCGCTGTGGAACACGATCGCCGCCTCCGAGTATTCACTCTGGAGCATTCGCGCGGCCTCGGGCCCGCTCGCGTCGGGGAGCCTGAAGTCCATCAGCACAACGTCGGGATGGTCGTGGGAGGCCGCCTGGAGCGCGTCGGCGGCCGAGCCCGAAACGCCCGAAACCGTGAGGTCGGGTTGACCCTCCAGGACGCGGGCGATGGCGGACGCCAGCAGGGGATGGTCCTGGACTATCAGGACGCGGATCCTCCGGGCGGTGGGCAACCCGTTCTCGGAAAGTTCTGGATCGCGCACCGTCGCTACCCTCTACTCTCGAGGGCAACCATGTGCTCGGCCCTCTCGGGTATTGCTGTCATTACGCTCCTGCAACTGTAAAGCGAATACTTAAATGCTGCGGATGCCTGGCATCAAATAGTTGGTGACTTCCCCGTCGATGAGGGCGCTCGTGCTCGGCGCGGGAGGCCAGCTCGGGTCGGCGCTCTTGCGGCTGCTGCCTGATCCTGTCGGGTTCACGCGTCTGGAGCTGTCGGTCGGGGACCGCCTGGGGATCGAGCGGGCGATCCGCGAGCATCGCCCGCAGGTCGTGCTCAACTGCGCAGCCTTCAACGCGGTCGACCGCGCCGAGAGCGAACCGCAGCTTGCCCACGAGGTGAACGCCGTGGGTGCCGCCAACGCCGCCGCTGCATGCAGGCAGCTCGGACCCCGCTTCGTTCACTTTTCGACCAACTTCGTGTTCGACGGCTCCCTGGACAGGCCCTATGTGGAAGGCGACACGGCGCGGCCGCTCAGCGTGTACGGACGGTCGAAGCTCGAAGGCGAGGAGGCGGTGCTCGCCACCCTGCCCGAGGCGCTCGTGATCCGCACGGCGGCCGTGTTCGGCGATACCGGGTCGGCAGTCAAAGGCGGGAGCTTTCCTGAGCGCGTGGTGGAGCGTGCCCGGCGGGGCGAACGGCTGCGGGTGGTCTCCGACCAGAAGATCAACCCGACCTACGCGCGCGACCTGGCGCAGGCTGCGATCGCGCTCGCCGGAAGCGACATGACTGGCGTGGTTCACGTGGTCGCCGCCGGTTGCTGCGCCTGGGACGAGCTTGCACGAGCCGCGCTCGAGGAGTGCGGCGTCGACGCCGCGATAGCGTCGGTCGCCACGGCCGACCTGACGCTCGCGGCAGCCCGACCCCTCAATGGTTGCCTCGGATCGCTGAGGACGGCGCCGCTCCGGCCGTGGCGCGAGGGGCTCGCGGAGTGGGCGGCCAACAGGTCCGAGGGCGCCCCCGACAGCCCATAAAAAGGCTCGGGCCGGGCGATCTCTCGACACCGGCACCGAGCTTGGCTGCGGGGGGTGAGTTCTATTTCTTCTGCCCCGGTCTCCGTACTCATTGCCTCACGGGGGCCTGACGGGCCGGAAATCCTCTGCCGAGTTTAGGCTCGGAATCCGTGAGCAGAATAGCGGATTGCTGTGCATTTTCAACGACAAAACGACGACTTCCCTCTGGAAATGCCAAGGGTCGGATTCGGAGTGCTGACTCGGGATAATTGTGCGTTAGATCCTGCACACGTCTTGCACAGATTGATCAGATCGAGGGAGGCAGCCGAACGCCTGGGCGTGAGGCGAAAGTTCCGCGCGCCGTCGCGCGCGGGGCGCTCAAGGCTGCCGACACCACGCCCGGCGGCCTTCGTCACTTTCGGCGCTGCACCGGTCATGTCGACCGGCTTTGGAGCTGCCGCGCGGCAGAGCCTTGTCTTGCTCGGGCTCAGCTGCCTGGTCGGCTTGCGCGGCGCCTTCTCGAGACAAGCCCGGGCTCAGGTCCTGCTCATCGGCGTGCTGGGTACGGTGCTGGTCAACCTGCTTCGGATGACGGTGGTCAGCCTGGTGGCGGCCGACTTCGGATTTTGGCCTGCGGTGCTGGTGCACGACTATGAATGCACCTTGATCATCGTGGCCTGGCTCTTCGGCTTCTGGGCCTTCGTCCACCACTGGATCCTGCCGGTTCAGCCGTCTGAAGAGCTTGAGGTGGTCGCGTGAAACGCTGGGTACGGTTGGGATTGCAGACGGCGGTCGGGCTCGTCCTGCTGTGGCTATGGTTGCGCACGGTTTCGCTGCCGGAGGTCGCCAGTCACGCTCGTGTGCACAGCTGGCCTGCTGTGCTGCTGATGATCCTCCTGTTCCTGGTCACCAGCGTGATCAGAGCACGGCGCTGGCTGCTGCTCCTCCGACCCCTCGCGCCGGTGGGGATGGTGAGGGCGTTCGCCATGAATGCGGCTGGTGGGCTCCTCAACTACGTCGTCCCGATCCGCACCGGCGATGCGGCCCGCGCCTGGTGGCTGTGGCGGCGACACCGTGTGCCGGCCGGGTCGGCGCTCGCGACGATCGTCATCGACAAGGCTTGCGACCTCACCGGCGTCGCGCTGGTGCTCGGCATCCTCGAGATAGTCGCCGCCACCGGCGCCGTCAGCGCGCCGCGGGGCCTGCTGGGGGCTGCGGCCCTGGCGGTCGCCCTTCTCGCCGCGGTGCTCGGGACCGCGCTGGTCGGACCCAGGATCGCGCGCTCCTCGGTGGCCCGCCGGTTGCTGCCGTCGCGGTTTGCCGCAGCGCTCGCCGGGCAGGCGTTCGCGTTTCGCGCCGGGGCGCGCGGGCTCTGGACCGCGCCGCTGGCCGGACGGCTGGCTGCACTGACCGCCCTGGCGCTGCTCATCGACTCGTTCAACTTCACCCTGCTGTTCACCGCGGTTGGTGTGCAGGTGCCGACACTGAAGGCGATGGCCGCCTACCCGGCCCTTCTCCTGAGCTTCGCGGTCCCGGCCGGGCCCGGGTACGTCGGCAATCTGGAGGTCGCCGGATCGCTGGTTCTCGGCGGTGGCCTGGGGCTCGCGCCTGCAGTCGCGGCGGGGGCCATCGTGCTCTACCACGCGATCACCGCCGGCGTCGCACTCGTGCTCGGGCTGCTAGGCTTCCTGCTGGTCGGCGGGCGCCGCCGGGCGCGCGCGGGAGGCCCGCGGCGGATCGCGGTGTTCCATTGCGGCTTCACCTACTCCGGAGGGGGCGAGCGCATCGTCATCGAAGAGGTGCTGGGATTGCGGCGTCGAGGGTTCGCTGTCGAGTGCTACGCGCCGACTGTCGACGCCACGCGCTGCTATCCGGACCTGATCGGACAGGTCCGCGTGCGCACGTTCCTGCCACAGCTCCCGCGCTGGTTCCCTTATCGCGAGGCGATCCAGATGGCCGCCGCGTCGCTGCTCATGCCGCTGTACGCATGGCGATTTCGCGGCGTCGACGCGATAGTCGGGTGCAACCAGCCGAGCGCCTGGATCGCGTGGTGGGCGGCGCGTCTCATCGACGTCCCTTACGTCGTCTACTTGAATCAACCCAACCGCCTGGTGTACCCGCGCAGCATCGACCGTGAGACCGGCTGGGTGGCGAATGCCGACTACAGGCTGCTGGCCGCGATCGTGCTGCGCGCGACCAGGTTCGTCGCCTGGGCCGACCGGCGTTCGGTGCAGGAAGCGGACCAGCTGCTGGTCAACGGTGACTACATAGGCGACATCATCCGCGGCATCTACCGCCGGGAAGCGCTCGATTGTCCGGCCGGATGTCACGTCGCCGCCTCGGGCTATCCCCTCGACGAAGCCGCTCGGTTCTCGGGTGGGCTGACCATCAACGGCTACCCGATCCGGCGGCCATACATCCTGCTCACCAACCGCCATTACCCGCAGAAGCGGTTCGACCTCGTGATCCGCGCGATGGAGGAGGTGCGCAAGCGCCATCCCAGGGTCCAGCTGATCATCCCCGGACCGGCCACTTCTCACACCGCTGTTCTCCAGACGCTGACCAGAGAGCTTGAGCTCGACGACGCCGTGCTGTTCCTCGGCGCCATCAAAGAGGAGGAGCTGAACCGGCTCTACGAGGGCGCGGCAGTGTACGTCTATCCCGCACCAGAGGAGGACTTCGGGATGGGCGTGATCGAGTCGATGGCCAAGGGCGTGCCAGTGGTCGCGTGGAACCAGGCGGGGCCGACGGTCACCGTGTCGCCCGGAACCGGCTATCTCGCCGAACCACTCGAGGTCGCCGATTACGCGGCAGGCATCAGCTCTCTGCTCGACGATCCTGCGGCCAACCAGGCCACGGGGCAGCGCGCGTTCGAGTGGGCCAGGAAGTTTGACTGGGAGCGGCACATCGACACGCTCGAGCGTGCGGTCATCGACGTCGCGCAGGTGCACGAGCGCGCCGGCGCCGAAGCCGTCACCGCATGAAGCTCCTGCCCAGGATCCTCCCCGACAAGCAGTCGTGTGAGGAGGCATCACGAACGGCGAGCACGTAGCACCTGACGCGCCGTTCGACTACGAAGCCAAGCGCTGGGGCGCTTCGCAGCTGCGGCCGACTCCCTGGTATATGAACGGGCTGAAGCTGCGCTACCTGCTCGAGGACATGGGCCCTGTGCGCGGGCGCGTGCTGGACGTCGGTTGCGGCGCCGGCTCGGTGGCCAAGGCGGTCAAGCGCGAGCGGCCCGACCTCGACGTGCTCGCGTGCGACGTCAGCCGATCGGCGCTGGCGGCTGCCAACGCCGCGCCCGGTGGCGTCGAGTTCCGGCTGGCGGGGGCCGAGAAGCTGCCTTTCGGCGATGGCGAGCTCGACTTCGTCTGGATCTTCGACGTTCTGGAGCATGTCGAATCGCCCGAACAGGTGCTGGCCGAGGTGGCTCGCGTGCTGCGGCCTGGCGGCGGGTTCCACATAGTGCTGCCCCTCGAGGGCCAGCCGCGCACCCTCTACCGGCTGGTGGGCTGCGGCACCCGCTGGACCGCCAAGGTCCGCCACGGCGGCCACATCCAGATCTTCTCGTCGGGGCGATTCACCGCGATGGCGCGCGCGGGCCGGCTGCCCGTCGTGCGCACGCGCTGGAGCTACCACGTCCTTCTGCAGGTCCTCGACGTCCTCTACTTCTCCTGGCTGGACCGGCGCGGGCCTGTCGCCGGCTCGGTCGAGGACATGGCAGCCAGGCGCAGTGGCGTCTCTGGGGGGCTGATGCGGTGGGCGACGATGGCCGTCGCAGCCCTGGCTTGGACGGAGGCGCGCGCGCTGCGAGCCTTGCCCGGCGCCTGCGGTCACTTCAGCTGCGTGCGCTCGGAGTGAGACGGGCGGCATTGCTGGTCTTCACCTATCGGCCCACCCCTGTCGAGTGTGGCGTCGTGGTGGGTGTCTGGGATGTTCCTGGTCGCCGGCGTCGCGTGGGTGATCAGGCCCGCCGTCTACGGTCGCGCCGGCAGCTGGATGCGTGACCAGGCGCGCAGGTTGACGGGTCCGCTCGCCGCGCGCGCGGCGCATTGGGGAGAGGAGCGCTAGACGATCACCTCAGACGGTGCGCGCCCAGGCCACCAGCTCCTCGAGACCCCTTTCGAATGGAATTCGCGGCTCCCAACCCAGGTCTTCTTTGGCCTTGGAGATGTCGCTTACGTAATAAGCCTGGTCGCCCTCGCGCCAGTCGGCGAATGAGTACGCCGCCTTGGTGTGGGTGAGCTCGCCGATCCGATCGATGACCTCCAGCAGATTTCTCTGGTTCGGCGGACCGCCTCCCACGTTGTAGATCTCGCCTCTGGTCGTCTCGATGTTGTCGATCGCGGTCTCATACAGGGCGCTCAGGTCCCTGGCGTCTAGAAGGTCTCTCACCTGCGTGCCGTCGCCGTAGATGGTGAGCGCCCTCTTGTTGAGGATCGAGTGGACGAAGTGGGCGACCCATCCCTGGTCCTCCGTGCCGTACTGATGAGCTCCATAGATGCAGCTCTGGCGGAGCACCACCGTGTTCATGTGAAAGCAGCGCGCGTAGTCCCTGACGTACTGGTCGGCCGCGCCCTTGCTGCACCCGTATGGGCTGTGGAAGTCGATGGGCTGGCTCTCACCACAGGCCGCATTGTTGTTCTCGAGCTTTCCGTAAACCTTGTTCGTCGAGGCGAAAACAAAAGGCGCGTCCGGATTGTGCCTGCGTGCCGCTTCCAGGACGTTGAGCGTGCCACCGGCGTTGACGTCGAAGTCGTTCACCGGGTCGACCAGGGACGTGGTCACAGCAACCTGGCCCGCCAGGTGGAGGATGGCGTCCTGGCCCCTCACGTGCTCGCCCAACGCCGCGCCATTTCTCACGTCCTCTTTGACGAAGGTCGTTTCCGACGGGTGCTCCGTGATGAGCCACTTCAGGTTGCGCTCGGTCCCTGGGCGGCTGAGGTTGTCGAGCAGCGTCACGTGCCATCCGCTCTCGATCATCCGCACAGACGCGTTGACGCCCAGGAAGCCCGCGCCGCCGGTGATGAGGATCCGGCGAGCCGGCTTCGGGCTGGCGCCGGGCGCCGTTCGCGACCTGCTTCGTGTAGCGGAACCGGGCTCGGCGCGCTTCGCGGTGGGGGTCATAGAGGCCCCCTACCATAGACGAGTGACACGCCCCGACAGGGCCTTGACGGAACCCGACACGCGGTCCCTACGCTCCAACTGGGAGAGCGAAGCGCGGATGGCCGCCGTCTATGGCGCCCTTGCGGAAGTCACCTCGGACGCCGGCCTCAAACGCCACTTGAAGGCGCTGTCGGCGACCGAGGAGCGGCACGCCGAAGCGTGGGCCGATCTCCTCAAAGAAGGAGGCGTGAAGCTTCCAGATCCGCCGCGGCTGACCGCGAGCCTGCTCGCGACGCTGGCGCGCGTGGCGGGGATCGGGCCTGCGCTCGCGCTCGCGGGCGCTGCTGAGGGGCAGGTGGTGCGCGCATACCTGGGACAGGTCTCGACGATGTCCGACCAGCGCGCACAGCGTGTGCTGCGAAAGGTGCTGCCGGAGGAGCTCGACCATCAGTCGCCAGACGCCATCGTGGCCGGCCACACCGGGGCGGCGGCAGGAGCGGTCGACACCGACACCGAGATCGTGGCCGAGGAGTGGCACGGCGCTGGAATCGAGAGCATCCGGAACGTGATCTACGGCGTCAACGACGGCCTCACGGCGACGCTCGGAGTGCTCGCCGGCGTTGGAGGTGCGAGCGTCGATTCGCGCGTCGTGCTCATCGGAGGGCTGTCGGCGATGGTGGCTTCCGGGGTCTCGATGGCCGGCGGCGCGTACCTCGCCAGCAAGTCGCAGAGGGAGGTCTTCGAGGGCCAGCTGGCCAGGGAGGCGGCGGAGATCGAGGCGATGCCGGACCTCGAGAGGGCGGAGCTCGTGAAGATCTATCGCTCCAAAGGCCTGACCCCTGCGGAGGCGCAGACCATCGTCGGCCGTATCACCGCCGACAAGAAGGTCTGGCTCGAGACGCAGGCCCGCGAGGAGCTCGGCCTCGACGTCACCCAGTTCGAGAATCCGACGCGCGAGGGCGTGGTCGCCGGAGTCTCCACCCTCGTCGGAGGAGCCATCCCGGTGATCGGCTACCTCGTCGGCCGCTGGCTCGTGGGCGCCATGTTTTCCGGAGTCGGGGCGCTGGTCATCACCTTCGCGTTGTGCGCCGCATTCCTGTTCCTGATCGGCTCGGCGCGTTCCTTTTTCACCGGAAAGGGTGGTGTGCGCTCGGGTTTCGAGATGCTTGCGGTGGGAACAGTCGTCGCCGCGATCACCTTCGGAGTGGGAGTCCTTTTCAGGGCGTAGACGACCTCGGCGTCAGGCCGTGGCGATGCCTCGAAGGTAGGCGATGCTCACGATCCACGCTGCACCGGCCAGGATGACCGCCTCGCGCCGGCGCGACCCGCCCTGCGCGTAGAGATACGCACCTGGTAGGAAGATCACCGCAAAGATGCCGTAAACGATGTGGAGCAGCTCGGTCGGCCGCGTGCCCATCAGAAAGGTCGCGAAACCGGCAAGGCCCTGGATCGCAGTCAGCGCCGCCATGATCAAGTAGCTCGCGCGGAAGCCGCCATCCACAGCTTGCTTGCGAAAGTACCCGTAAGCCCCCCAGATTCCGAGCACCACCGCATAGACGAGGAGCACCCTCGCGGCGTAACCGTGCAGGGATCCGAGTGTCACGATCGCGCGACGGGAGGCGGAAATCTCAAGCCGGTGCCCGCGAGACCTGCTCGCGGAAATAATCGACAGTGAGGCTCAGGCCCTCTTCGAGCTCGACTCGCGGCTCCCAACCGAGGTCGCGGTGAGCCTTCGTGTTGTCCAGCGAGATCCTGTACACGTCGCCCTTGCGTCGCGGCCCGTGGCTGGGCGGTTGCTTGTAACCGGTCAGGACGGCCAGCTTGCGATACAGGTCGTTGATCGTCACCAGCGAGCCCGTGCTGACGTGAAAGACTCCGCCGTCGCCGCGATCCAGGGCAGCCAGGTTGGCGGTGGCGGCGTCGCCGACGTGAAGCATGTCGCGCGACTGCTCGCCGTCGCCGTCGACGGTGACCGGCTTGCCGGCCAGCATCCGGCTCGCGAAGATCGCGACCACCCTGCCCTCTTCCGCCGCGAAGTCCTGGCGCGGGCCGTAGATATTTGCGTAGCGGAGCACCGTGTATTCGAGCCCGAAGGTGCGCTTGAACGTGCCAAGGTATTGCTCGAAGCAGTACTTGCTGGTGCCGTACGGCGAGAGCGGTCGCACTGGGTGGTCCTCGTCCGCGGGCACCACGTCCGGCTCGCCGTACAGGGCGCCGCCGGTTGAGATGAAGATCACCTTATTGACCCCGTGGTCGGTGCACGCCTTGAGCAGGTTCAAACCGCCGACGATGTTGACCTGGGCGTCGTAGGCGGGGTCGGCGACCGACTTCGGCACTTCAGACTGTGCGGCGTGGTGGTTGACGATCTCCGGCCGGAACGAGGCGACGAGCCGTTCGACGCCGGCCTGGTCGCGCAGGTCGAGCCGGTGCGTCTCCGCATTCGCGTTCAGGTTGGCTTCGCTGCCGGTGCTGAAGTTGTCGAGGACGGCGACCTCATGGCCCGCCGCGACGTACGCGTCGACCACGTGGGAACCGATGAACCCGGCGCCGCCCGTCACCAGAATCCGCACCGCCAGTGACTCTAGCGGGTTTACTTGGGACGGTGGCTGAGCAGGACCGGCTCGAGGTTGAGGTGATCAAGGCGGTTCGTGCGCCGGTGGCGCCGGCGTTCGCGCGCTCGGTCCTCGGCCACGCGGCCTCGCTTCCGGAGGTGGTGGCACGGCTGCCAGAGGGCACTTGCACGATCGCCGTGCGGATCACGGGCGACCGCGAGCTTCGTCGCTTGAACAAGGCGTACGCGGGCAACGATTCGGTCACCGACGTCCTTTCTTTTGCGGGTTCCCACGACCATGTCGGCGACCTCGCGATCTCGTGGGAGACTGCCGCCCGCCAGGCGGCCGAGTACGGCCATCCGCCGCCCACAGAGTTCGCTCTCCTCTGCGTGCACGGGATGCTGCATCTGCTGGGGTGGGATCACGCCTCGGTCGCGGAGCGCAGGGAGATGTCGCGGCTGACCGTCGCCGCGCTCCAGTTGTCGGAGTTGAGGCTGGCGCCCGGACGGCTCTGAGCGGCGCGTAGACTCATCAACCGGTCTGCGGCGCTCGCCGCGGGCCTTGCTGCGTCTATCCAGGTTTGCGAATGGGTCAGGAGTTGGTTCGAGAAGAGCTGTTGCAAGGGCAGTTGATCGTCGGGCTCGGCAACCCGGAGTCCGAGTATGCCGATACACGCCACAACCTCGGTTTCGCGTGCGTTCTCGAGCTTGCCCGCCGCCTCGGCGTTGATGTGAAGCGCAAGCGGTGGCAGTCGCTAGTCGGACATTCGGAGTCACGCGCGGTCTGGCTGGTGCTGCCCCAGACCTACATGAACCTGTCGGGGCAGGCTGTCGCCAAGGCGCTCAAGGATCTCGGCCTCACCCCGCGGCAGATGTGGGTCGTGCATGACGAGCTGGACCTCCCCCTGTGCCGGATGCGGATCCGCCGCGGTGGCTCGGGCGCGGGACACAACGGCGTGCTCTCGCTGATCGGCTCGCTCGGCACCCCCGATTTCGTTCGCTTCCGGGTCGGCATCGGCAAGCCGGCCCGAAAGGGCTCGCCGGCGGGCCGCCACCACGTGCTCGGGCGTTTCACGAAGACTGAGGCGGCGCAGCTGCCGAACATCGTCGACGGAGTGGCCGGCGCGCTGGAGCTGGCCCTCGAGGCGGGCATCGAGCGCGCGATGGAGAAGTTCAACCGCTCCGGCGCGCTCGGATGCGAGGAGCTTCAGTGAGCCTTCTCTGGGAGCGGACGCTGCGAGCAGAGCCCGCGCTCGAGCGCTGGCTGGCCGGCGGGCCTTCGGAGTTGAGCGCTGCCCGGCTGCCCCGATCGGCGTGGGCGATAGTGGCCGGCTCGCTGGCGCGCGCGTGCCAGGCGCGCGGGCGCTCGCTCCTCGTGCTCGTTCCGGGGCCTGATCGTTTCGCCGACGACATGCGGGTGTGGCTGGCCGGCAACCCGTCGACGCACGTCTTCGCCGAGGTCGCCGTCTCGTTCCTGGACCGGCCGCCTGCGAGCGACGATGCGGTGAACAAGCGGCTCGAAGCCCTCGCCGCCCTGGCTCCGGATGCTCGGGAACCAACCGTCGTCGTTTCGTCTCGCCGGGCGGTCATGCGCATGACCATCTCGCCTGCCGAGCTTGCGGAGGGGACGCTGGTGCTCGCGCCTGGCGCTGGTCCTGATCCGCTAGCGGTGGCCGCCCGGCTGGTCGAGCTGGGCTACTCGAGGGAGGCGCTGGCCGAAAATCGCGGCCAGTTCTCCGTGCGCGGAGGGATCCTCGATGTCTTTCCCGCGGCCGCGGACGCTCCGGTGCGCGCGGAATGGTCAGGCGACGTCATCGAGACGCTGCGCCTGTTCGACCCGGAGAACCAGCGCTCGGTGATGGCGATCCCGCACGCTGCGATCCGCACCGGGCGGGAGCTGCTGCTGGGCCCGCGCCGGGGTGCGAAGGCAGTCGCACGGCTGAGGGCGGCCGTCTTGCTGGAGACCCTGCGCGACGACGTGCGGGAGGAGTGGGAGGACGAGCTCGTCCGCCTCGAAGCCGGGTCCGCGTTTCCGGGGGTCGAGTTCTACTCGGGCTTCCTCGACCCGTCGCGGCCATCCCTTTTCGATCACCTGCCGGGGGATACCGTGGTGCTCGACTTCGAGGCGGAGCGCCAGCGATCCGACGCGCGGTCGCTGATCGAGGAGACTGAGATGCTCGCGGCCGCTGAAGCCGGCGGCGGCGAGCTTCCGCACCGATTCTCGCTGCCCGTGGTCGCGCTCGATCGACTTGACGCGTTCTCCGGACGCCATCGGCTCGCCGTCACCGCGGCCGAGTCGGAAGGGGACGCCATCGACCTCGGTTGGGTCCCGGCCGAGCCCCTCGTTGGGCGGCCGCGCGCGATCGCCGACATGGTCGCGCTTGCCGGCTCGGCGACCGTCGTCGCGGCGACCGAGCAGCCGGAACGCCTCGCCGCATTCCTCGACGAGAGCAAGACGAAAGCGCGGCCCGTCGAGGCTGAGCTGGACCTCGACCTTGTGCTCGAGGCGGGCCTCCTGCACGCCGACGTCGACATCGCCGCGGGGTGCTCGCAGCCTGAGATCGGTTTCCACCTCTTGACCGACGCCGAGCTCTTCGGCCGGCTCCGGCGGCCGGGCGGGCGTGGCGCGCGAGCGGCCCCGACCCGGGCCCAGGACCTGACGCGCGAGTTCACCCTCGACTTCGCTCCCGAAGAGCTCGTGGTGCACGTGGACCACGGGATCTCCCGCTTCAAGGGGATGCGGCTCATCGAGACCGACGGCGCCCATCGCGAGTACCTCGAGCTCGAGTACGCGGAGGGCGACCGGCTGTTCGTGCCCGTCGAGAACCTGGACCGCGTCCAGAAGTACCTGGGCGGCGAGGGCCAGCCCACGCTCCACAGGCTGGGGACCGGCGACTGGACTCGGGCCCGCGGTCGCGCGCGAAAGGTGGTCCAGGACGTGGCCGAGGACCTGCTCAGGATCTATTCGCTCCGGGAGGCGAGGCCGGGGATCGCATTCGGTCCCGACACGGCCTGGCAGGAGGAGCTGGAGGCCTCCTTTCCTTATGAGGAGACGCCCGACCAGGTCGCGGCGCTGGCGGAGATCAAGGCCGACATGGAGTCCGACAGGCCGATGGACAGGCTGCTGTGCGGCGACGTCGGATTCGGCAAGACCGAGCTGGCGCTGCGCGCTGCGTTCAAGGCGGCGATGAGCGGCAAGCAGGTCGCTCTCCTGGCGCCCACCACCGTGCTGGCGCAGCAGCATTTCCACGTCTTTCGCGAGCGGTTGAGCAAGTTTCCGGTCACCGTCGAGATGCTGTCGCGGTTCGTCGACGACGAGACGCAGGCGCGAAACATCGAAGGCCTGAAAAGCGGCCAGGTCGACATCGTCGTCGGGACGCATCGACTCCTGCAGCGCGATGTTCGCTTCAAGAGACTCGGCCTGCTGATAGTCGACGAGGAGCATCGGTTCGGTGTGATGCAGAAGGAGAGGTTGAAGAAGCTGCGCACTCAGCTCGACGTGCTGTCGCTGTCGGCGACGCCGATACCGCGAACCCTGCACATGGCGGTCGGCGGCATCCGCGACATGAGCGTGATCCAGACGCCTCCCGAAGAAAGACAGCCGATCAAGACGTACGTGACCGCTGACGATGACGCACTGGTCAGAGAGGCGATCAGCCGCGAGATCCAGCGCGGCGGGCAGGTGTACTACGTCCACAACCGCGTCCGGACGATCGAGAAGGCCGCCACAAGGGTTCGAGAGCTCGTCCCCGACGCGCGCGTTTCGGTCGGTCACGGCCAGATGCCGGAGGACCAGCTCGCTGAGGTGATGGTCGCCTTCGAGTCCGCCAAGTTCGACGTTCTCGTGTGCACGACGATCATCGAGTCCGGTCTCGACATACCGAACGTCAACACGATCATCATCGAACGCTCCGACCGGTTCGGCCTCGCTCAGCTGTATCAGCTGCGGGGACGCGTGGGACGCTCAGGCAGGCGCGCGTACGCGTACTTCCTGTACGACCCGCGCCGCTCGCTGACCGAGCGCGCGGACAAGCGGCTGGACGTCATCTCGGGGCTGCACGAGCTCGGACAGGGTTTCAAGATCGCCCTTCGCGACCTCGAGATCCGGGGTGCCGGCAACCTGCTCGGCACCGAGCAGCACGGCGCGATCGCCGCTGTCGGCTTCGAGATGTACCTGCAGATGCTCCAGAGCGCGGTGGCAAAGATGCGGTCCGGTGCGGACGAGACGGCCGTCAGCGACGTCCTCTCGACGACCGAGATGAACCTGGATCTCCCGCTCGACCATTTCATACCGCGCTCGTACATCCGCGACGAGAAGCTGCGCCTCGGCGCTTATCGCCAGCTCGCCGCGACCGAGGACGAGCAGGAGCTGGAGGCTGTGCTGCGCTCGCTCGAGGATCGGTACGGCCCCGGACCGCCGCAGCTCGACAACCTCGCCTACTCGTTGCGGATCAAGTTGAGAGGTCAGCGCCTGGGCCTCAGGGCGGTCGTGGCCGAGGGTCACGACATAGTGATTCGAGTCGACCCGCAGCGCTATATGGATGTGGACGAGCTCGCTCGCCGCCTGCCGGGCCGGATCGCGATCGCCCCGAACCGGATCAAGATGCGCAGGCAGGGTGAGGGCTGGCAGGGCGACCTGCTCGCGCTTCTCGACGAGATGGCCGCGCTGTACGAGTCGGGCCGCGGCGCGGCGGCCATGCCCCGCGGCTGAAGTGCCAGAATCAGAATCGATGCCCGACTCGCAGGAGCGTCCATTCTCGCCAGGCGTCGCCGCGGTTTTCGAGGTCGTGGCCAGGCTTCGGGCACCGGGCGGTTGCCCGTGGGACCGCGAGCAAACCCACGAATCGCTGCGGCCCTACCTCCTCGAAGAGACCTATGAGCTGCTGGAGGCCATCGACTCCGGTGATGACGCGAAGATCATGGAGGAGCTCGGCGACCTTCTCCTCCAGGTTGCGATGCACGCAGAGATCGCGGCCGAGCAGTCGCGCTTCGACGCCGCCCAGGTTTCGGAAGCGGTGGCCGCCAAGATGGTGAAGCGCCACCCGCACGTCTTCGGATCGACCACTGTCGCAAATGCCGACGAGGTGCTGCGCAACTGGGAGCACCAGAAGGTGGGCGAGGCGCGCAAGGCGGGACGCGAGGACGAATCCGTGGTCGACAGGGTGCCGACGAGCCTGCCCGCGCTGGCGTGGACCCTCGGCTTGCAGAAGCGCGCCGCGCGGGTCGGGTTCGATTTCGCGTCGACTGCGGACACTGCGGAAGCCGTCGCCGAAGAGGCACGCGAGCTTTCCGCGGCGGCTGGCGATCGCGAAACTTTCGAGGAGGTGGGCGATCTCCTTTTCGCGATGGTCTCGCTCGCACGCAAGATGAAGGTCAACCCGGAGGACGCCCTCCGCGTCGCCGGGCAGCGCTTTCGCCGGCGCTTCGCCGAAACCGAAGCCGGGCTGCGCAAGGACGGCATCACCTTCGAAGACCTGGATCGCGAAGAGCAGGCAAAGCGCTGGCAGGAGACGAGCTGAGCATCGGGGTGCGGCCCCGGGGGGCGTTTGTTATAGTCGGCTCCCGTCCTCGCGGATTTCCCCCAACGACGCAGCATGAGACACAGCAAAGCCATAGTTGCCGCAGGCAATGTGCGCGCGGGCGCACGTGGAGTACGTCGCACCATCGTGGTGGCGATCGTCGCCGTCCTCGCCATCTGGACCGCGTACGCGTTTGCCCAGGAGGCGTACATCGGCCACAAGCTGGCCCAGCAGGTCTCCGACCTCCATCGCACGAACGCGCGCCTGGCGGCGGAGAACAGCGGCTATCACAAGGACGTCCAGTCCGTCACTTCAGGCGCAGCGAACGAGGAGGAGGCCAGGCTCAGCGGGTACGCGCGCCCTTACGAGCGCCTCTACCTGGTGACGGCGCCTCCGTCCCCGACTCCCGCAACTCCAGCGCCGACGCCGGCACCCTGAACCTCTGCCTGTCGGCTTGGATGGCGGCGGTATAATTCGCGTCGCGGAGTGGAGCAGCGGCAGCTCGTCGGGCTCATAACCCGAAGGTCGTCGGTTCGAATCCGACCTCCGCAACCAACCCGAATACAAGAAGGGCACCCACCGGGTGCCCCTTCCTTTTTCGACCTGACAAGAATCCGTCCGAAACGGAGTTCGCAGGCGCAATCGAGTAGGGCTACGATGACGCGCGATCGCGATGAATGAGATCGGGCCGGTTTGTAAGAAAGGGGAGGTTCCGGATGCTAAAACGCCTGTTTTCCGCTGACCTGAAAGTGTGGCACCTGTCTCTCGTGGTTGTCCTGTTGGCAATGGGGACGGGCAGCACGAGCGCCGCGCAAACGACCATGTCCACCCAGGTCCGTCCGAGTCTCCCGCCCGACGCGTTCTTTCCCTCTGGTGCGTTCAACATGGCAGCAGCCAAGAGCAACACGGCGATTACCGTCCACGCTGTCGACGGCATGGTCGAGGTCCTTCGCGCGACGTTCACCGTGCCTGCCAACCAGCAGGCGGATATCGCCGCCTTCTTCAATGCCGAGGCCTTCAAGTACCCGAATGGCTACTGCTACCTCCAGTTCTTCATCGACAAGATCGGAGGCACCTCGCTGGCGCCTGGCCAGTTGTGGGTCGTGGATGGCTTCATTTACTCCGGGGCCTATCCCACGATCTCCGCCCAAGGCTACAAGGCGGGGGTCAAAGCCGGTACGCACTCGGTCGTGGTTACGCTCCTGGCGACGGGCGGGGATTGCTATGTCAACGATCGGTCGCTGATCGTCATCTCGAACCGGCACGCATAGTAACGACGAGCTGCTGTGGTGCACCCGGCTGCGCACAGTGTGCGCACCGCAGGAGGTCGCAGGGTGTCCGGAGACGGGCACCTCGCCGGCATGCGCCATGCGTCGAATACAATTGCGGCAGGAAGTCGGACACGCACCGCGGCCAAAGCGCCGAGACTACTTAAAGCAACCCCGGAGCCGGGCCCTCCGCTCGGCTCCTTCCATCATTGGAGATCTGTGAACAAGAGGAAGCGCGTGGCGCTGCACAAGCGCCGCACCAAGAAGCGCAAGCTGAAGGCGCGGGCACAGGCGGCGCGATAGGATCTTCAGCTTGGTGCGCCATGCGCGCGCGCCGGCGTCCTGCGGTGCCGTAGCTCAGGTGGTAGAGCGCGCGACTCATAATCGCGTTGTCGCTGGTTCGAGTCCAGCCGGCACCACCATGCTGCCCACCGATCATTCCAATCATTCCGAAGCACTGCTCGTCGGCCTGAGACGATCAGGTCTGATCCGGCCTGACGATCGGGTCCTGGTCGCCGTGTCGGGCGGCCCAGATTCGACAGCACTGCTGGTCGCGGCGAGCGAGGAGGGCCACGACGTGACTGCCGCCCATTACGACCATGCCCTACAGGCGGGATCGGGTGCGGCCGCCGCGCATGTCGAGGCCCTGTGTCGCAGGCTCGGCATCGAGCTGGTCACGGAGCGCCGAAGCGCCGCAGTCCGCCGCGGATCGGTGCAGGCCGCAGCCCGCGAGCTGCGCTACGCATTCCTCGAACGCGCTCTCGTCCAGACAGGGGCGCAGGTGGTGGCGCTCGGGCACACCGCCGACGACCTCGTCGAAGGAGTAGTGCTCCATCTCATGCGAGGCTGCGGGTTGGCCGGCATGCGCGGCATGCCCGCCTGCCGCGGGCCATTCGTGCGACCACTGCTGTCGGTCTGGAGACGCGAGGTCGTCGACTTCCTGCTCCAACGTGGGATCGAGGCGCTCGAGGATCCCGCCAACGCCGACACCAACTTCGCGCGCGTCCGTGTGCGGCGGGAGATCCTGCCTGCGCTGGAGCGTGACAGGCCGGGGATCACACGTCGCTTCCACGGTGCTGCGCTCCAGGCCGCAGCCCTCCACGACTCGATCGCCGTCGACGCGGGCGAAGCGCTGCGCGACGGTGTGCTCAGGCGCTCGGCGGTGGCCGCCGCGCAGGAGCCTGTCGCCGCGGAGCTCATGAGGCAGCTCTACGCACGGGCGGGTGGAGCGCAGCCCTCTCTGTCTCGCGCACATCTCACCTCGATGCTCCGGCTGGCCCGGCCCGGGCGCGGAGGTCGCGGCGTCGACCTCCCCGGCGGGCTTAGGTTGCGTATCGTGGGAGAGACCATGGAGATCGTGGCCTCCGGCGCAGCACAGAAACGGAAAGAAGGGCGGAGCGCCCAACTCGCGGTCGCCGCCTGCTCCGGCTGCGCGGATGAAGAGGCTGTGCACCTGAAGGAAGGCCTCGACCTGCGACTGGGCGTTCGTGCCCCGGGCATGACCATGCGTCCGCGCGGCGGGCGCGGTACGCGCAAGCTGCAGGACATCTTCGTGGACGCGCGAGTGCCGCGCGAAGAGCGCGATGCGTGGCCGCTCGTCTTCGCCGGCGACAGGTTGGCCTGGGTACCGGGTGTCGCTATCGATGCGGACCTGTCGAGCGAGCGTGGCGCTGCCGGGCAGCACGTCTCCGTCATTCCTTCTCCTGTTCTCCGGAGATCAAAAATCGCTGTGGTAGAATCGCCCGACAGCCCTCCAGGAGAGCCCACTTGAGCCGCTTCCCTCGCTCCAGCCTGTTTTATTTCGCACTGGTCGTGCTGCTCGGCCTTGTGTTCTGGTTCACGTGGCAGTCGATCCAGGGCAACCAGAATGCGTCCGACTGGACGTACACCGACCTCCTGAACAGCTCCCAGAGCGGAAATCTCAAACAGCTCGAGATCAATGGCACCGACGGCATTGCCACTGATGCCGAATCCCACAAGCACAACGTCACCCTTCCCGACTGCACCGGCGGGTGCAAGTTCGTCGACGACCTGGCGGCGAAGGGCATCGTCATCAAGTACGACAAGAACAACGGCGGCAACTACCTGCTGAGCGTCCTGCTCCCGAACATCATCCTGGTCATCCTCATCGGCGCCTTCATGTGGTGGGTGCTCCGCCAGACTCAGAGCGGCAACAATCAGGCCATCTCGTTCGGTAGGTCTCGAGCGCGGATGGTTGCAGGCGACAAGCCGGCCATCACCTTCGCCGACGTCGCCGGAGTCGAGGAGGCCAAGCAAGAGCTGACCGAGATCGTCGAGTTCCTCAAGTATCC
>JBGOTG010000014.1:0-22987 GCA_041476405.1 Candidatus Dormibacteraceae bacterium
AGGGAGGCCGAGGCAGAGGGCCTTGACCTCGTGTTCAAGGCTGCCGGCTTCGAGTGGCGGAATGCAGGCTGCTCGATGTGCCTGGGCATGAACCCCGACATCCTTGCGCCCGGCGAGCGGTGCGCGTCCACGAGCAACCGAAACTTCGAGGGCAGGCAGGGCTCGGGGGGCCGGACCCACCTGATGAGCCCGCCGATGGCGGCGGCGGCGGCGATCACGGGGCACATCGTCGACGTGCGCGAGCTGCTCTGATGGTCCCGGTCTCGACGGCCACCGGCCGGATGGCGCCGCTCGACCGCGCCAACGTGGACACCGACCAGATCATCCCGAAGCAATTCCTCAAGCGCATCGAGCGCACCGGATACGGCCCATTCCTTTTCTATGACTGGCGGGCGAACGGGGACTTCGTGCTCGACAAACCGGAGCACAAGGGCGCCTCCGTCCTCGTGACCCGCGAGAACTTCGGGTGCGGGTCGTCGCGCGAGCACGCGCCGTGGGCGATCCGGGACGCAGGCTTCCATGCGATCGTCGCGCCCAGCTTCGCTGACATCTTCCGCGCCAACTGCTACAAGACAGGCATCCTGGCGGTGACGCTGCCGGACCGGCAGGTGAGGCATCTGATGGACCTTGCGTCCGAGGCCCCGGCGGCCGAGGTCACCGTTGACCTGGAGAAGCAAGAGGTCCGTGGAGACGGGTTTGCATACGACTTCGAGATCGATCCCTTCGCGCGGGACATGCTCCTGAACGGACTGGACGAGATCACCCTGGTCGAACGTCACGCCACCGAGATCGGCACCTTCGAATCCCGCCGCGCGACCTGGCTGCCGTCAGCGCGTTAGTTACGGCTTGAGTACCGCGCCCTCCGAGGCTGAGCCGACCAGGAGCGCGTAGCGCGCCAGGACTCCGCGGCGATAGTGCGGTTCCGGCGGCGACCAGCCGTTCAGCCTCTTGGCGATGTCGACTCCCTCCACGGCCAGAGTCCGAGTTGGGACGTCGATGTGGATGACGTCCCCGTCCTGCAGGGCCGCCAGCGGGCCGCCGACCGCCGCTTCCGGCGCCACGTGGCCGATCATCAAGCCCTGGGTCGCCCCTGAGAAGCGGCCGTCCGTGACCATCGCCACCGAGTCACCGAGGCCCTCGCCGACGATCGCGGCAGTGACCAGGAGCATCTCCCTCATCCCCGGCCCCCCGCGCGGCCCCTCGTAACGGATGACCACCACGTCGCCAGGCTTGATCCTGCCCGCCGACACCGCCGCGAACGCATCTTCCTCGCGGTTGAAGACGCGTGCAGGCCCGCGGTGTGTGGTGGGCGTGTGCTGGGTCACCTTGACGACGGCGCCTTCGGGACCGAGGTTGCCGCGAAGGACGACGAGGCCGCCCTCCGGGCGAAGCGGATGCGCCAGCGGCGCCACCACCACCTGGCCGGCGGTCTCGGTGACCGACTCGCACTCCTCGCCCAGCGAGCGGCCGGTGACTGTGATCGCGTCGCCGTCGACGTAGCCGCCTTCGATCAGGCGCTTGGTAAGCAAGGCGATGCCGCCCGCGCGGTGCAGCTCGACCGCCGCGAACCGGCCCCCGGGCTTGAGGTCGCATAGAAGGGGAGTGCGGCGGCTGATGCGGTCGATCTCGTCGATGGCGAGGTCGACTCCGATCTCGCGGGCCAGCGCCAGCAGGTGCAGCACGGCGTTCGTCGAGCCTCCGCTTGCGGCCACCGCGGCGATGGCGTTGTCGAACGCGCGGCGGGTCAGGATCTGCGAGGGACGCAGGTCCTGGTCGAGGACCTGGAGCGCGAGCCGCCCCATCGCCTCAGCGGCGGGATGCTTGAGCGGGTCGGTGGCGGGTATGGAGTTGAAGCCGACCGGCGACAGGCCGATCACCTCCATGAGCATCGACATGGTGTTCGCGGTGTACTGGCCGCCGCACGCGCCTGCCCCGGGGCACGCCACGGCTTCCAGCTCCGAGAGGTCCGCGTCGGTGATCTTTCCCGCGGCCGCGGCGCCGATGGCCTCGTACACGTCACCGACCGCGACGTCGCGCCCGCGGAAACGACCCGGCATGATCGAACCGCCATACAGCACCATCCCAGGCCGGTCGAGACGCGCGAGCGCGATGGCCGACGCCGGGATCGTCTTGTCACACGCGCAAAGGCAGCACATCGCGTCGAACATGTGGCCGCGCGCCACGAGCTCGATGGAATCGGCGATTACCTCGCGGCTGACCAGCGAGGTCTTCATGCCCTCGCTGCCCATGGTGATCCCGTCGGAGATGGCAATCGTGTTGAACTCCATGGGGTTGGCGCCGGCGGCTCGGATGCCTGCTTTCAACGGGACCGCCAGCTCGCGCAGACCGAAGTTGCAGGGCATGGTCTCCGTCCAGACGTTCGAGACGCCGATGAAGGGCTTCCCGATGTCCTCGGCCTTCAGGCCGATCGCATACAGAAAGGAGCGGGCCGCGGCTCGGTCACGTCCCTGGTAGAGCGCTCTGCTCGGAAGGTCACGGGCGGGCACGATTGGCTAGCTTATCGCGCCGGCAGACACGAGACGTCAGCTGACTGTTACAGGCACCGATCCAGCCTGGGTGAACCAGAACTGGTGCTCCTTGACCATCTCCGCTTCCAGGAACATCGACCCCGCGGTTGACGGCGCCGTCACGTTGACGGTGAGCGTCACGCTGTGTCCCGGCAGCAAATCTGCGGGCAGCGCGTAGATCTGACTTGTCAGCCAATTAGCCTGGTGGGCTGACCCACCGGTCTGGGTCGTGAAGTGGAGGTCGAGGTCGGCCCTGTACGAGCCGCTCGACGGCCATGTCTGGTTGCCGCTGTTCGTCACCGTCACCGTGACGCTCTGGCTCTGGCCCTTCGTCCAGGCTGCCGGCACCCCGGTCAGGTCGTAGGAGGCCGACCACACCGGAGCGGCGACATTCACATTGACCGGCGCCCATTGCTGGAACCAGAACTGGTGCTCCTTGATCATCTCCGCCTCCAGCACCAGCGCGCCGGTGCGCGAAGGCGCGGCGAAGGTCACATTCAAGGTGACGCTCGCAGTCGGGGCGAGGTCTGCCGGCAGCGTGAACACCTGGCTGTTGAGCCAGGTGGCAGCTCTGGCGGAGCCTCCCGCCGAGGGCGCGAAGTGGAGGTCGAGGTCGACCCGGGTGGAACCTGTCGACGGCCACGACACGGTGCCAGTGTTGGTCAGGGTGATGGGAAATGTCTGGCTCTGCCCCGCAACCCATGTCGTGGGCACCTCTGTGGTCGTGTAGCTCGCAGCGTAACCCGGAGGACCCACAATCACGTTCACCGGCTCCCACTGCTGGAACCAGTACTGGTGCTCCTTGATCATCTCGGCCTCGAGCACGAGGGCGCCGGTGCGGGCAGGCGCTTTGATCGTCACCGTCACCGTCGCGCTTGCGCCCGGTGCAAGCGCGCCGGGAAGGGCGAACACATTGCTGGTGAGCCACGATGACGCCCTCGCGGCGCCACCGGCAGCGGTGGAGAAGTGGAGGTCCAGATCGGTCCGGTAAGACCCCGTGGACAGCCACGTGTAGTTGCTGGTGTTGGTGACGATTACAGGGAATGTCTGGCTCTGCCCGGACACCCATTTCGTGGGCGCTTGGCTCATGTCATAGCTTGCTGCCCTGTCCGCAGCCACCACGTTGACCGCGACGGGCTGCCACTGGGCAAACCAGTAGTCCTGCTCCCTCACCATCTCCGCCTCCAGCACCAGCGACCCGGTCGCGGTGGTGGGGGGCCCCCACGTCACGTTCATGGTCACGCTCGCGCCGGGTGCCAGGTCGGCCGGCATCTGGAAAGCCTTGCTGTTGAGCCATGTCCTCACCTTGGCGGCGCCTCCCGCGGAGGGCGCGAAGTGAAGGTCCAGGTCGACCCGGCCCTGGCCGCTCCCCGTCCAGATCACGTCGCCTGCGTTGGTGACGGTCACGGGGAACGTCTGGCTGCGCCCTGCCGCCCAGCTGGTGGGCGCCTTGCTCATGTCGTAGACGGCCTTCCAATGGGTCATCGAGAACGGGCTTGTGACATATGGGAAGTCCCCTGAGGCCTCCGGCTGGCCGGGGTTCCCGGTCGGATGGTTGGCCGACACGCGAATGGTGTGGGCGCCGGCGGCGTACGGGTAGCTGTCCCAGCTGTAGATGTTGGCGCCACCGAACGGCTGCTGGATCACCCAGTTCCCCTTGGAGTCCTGGACCGAGAACTGGTACTGAGGGTTGGCGCAGCCGGTTGACGTCGCCGTGAGCCAGACCGGGAAGCCGGCCGGCTGCGGCGAGCTGGGGCTGGCGCTCAGGCTCGTTGCAGTGCAGATCGGGTCGGGAGTGACTGTGTTGGACGTCACGCTGTCCTGCCCGTCCGCGTTGTAGGCAGTGACGGTGAACGAGTAGTCGACGCCGTTCGTGAGCCCGGTGGCGCCGCTGAAGGTCGCCGAGGTCTGCGTGCCCTGGACCGTCACCTGCATGCCGCCTGGCTGCGCGACCACCACGTAGTGGTCGACGGGGGTGCGGCACGTTCGCCCCGCGGGCCATTGCACTGTCGCTGTGCCGTCACCGCTGAACGCCGTGGCGGTGAGCACCATGTGCGGAGGGCTGGGAAGAAGCTTCGAGTAGTACTGGGCCAGATTGATGTAATACGTCCAGTTCCAGTACGGCCCCGGGTCGGTGTGATGTTCGCTTCCACCGAACAACCCGGGGTGGTCAGGGTCCGGCACCTGGTAGTGGCCGATGACGTGCGCGCGATCCAACGGCACTCCCCACCGCGAGCAGATGGAGGCGGCCAGCTCCGCGCTTCTCCGGTACTCGGGGACCGTGAACAGGCCTGGGGTGTAAGCGAAGCCCTCGTGCTCGATGCCGATCGCCCGGGTGTTGTAGTCCCAGTTGCCGGCGTGCCACGCGATGTCCTTCTCGGCCACCATCTGCGTTACCAGGCCGTGATACGAGATGATGTAGTGCGCGGACCCCGCGCGCTTTGGGTCCTGGAACATATTGATCGCGCTGGCGTAGCTTCCCTCGATGTCGTGGATGACGATCATGTCGATGGGGTAGTCGTGCGCCCGGTTGGCCACCGTGTAGTTGGCGGTGCTGGCCGGCACCCATACCGCCGGCGGCCAGTCGGTGTTGGCGGTGAGGGGCGCGGCAGCGATGGCTGGATGCAGGGCCGCGCCTGCAGAGGTGCTCGAGGCGGCCGAGGCCGAAGTGGGCGTGAGGGCAACCAGCAGTGGCACCACGCACAGCCCAAGCACCCGGTGGCGCATGGATTTCAGCTCGGAGTGACCCCGAGGACAACGCCCTCGCCGAAAATGGCCACACCAAGCCTGGATGACGTCATACGTACCTTGACGCCGGCAGCTTGCAAAACCAGCGGAATTCTAGCCGTATGAGCTCGTTCTTGCCATCAACAATCCTCCTCCCGGATTGCCCGGGGGCCGGTGGCACGTCGTTACCATAGCGGCGACCTGAAGCCCCAACAGATCGACCTTTTGCGCCTTACTCGATGGGCGCTGACCCTTACGTCAGCGGCGATGCCCCTGTATGTCGTGCGCTGGCACGCGGGCCCGCTGCCGACCACGCTCCTAGAGAACCTGATATTGCTCACGGGCGCGCTCTACGTGCTGGCGCTGTGGCGTCATCACGCGCCGCTCCCGAGGCGAACTCCTTACGAAATCCCCGTTCTCATTTTCGTGCTGGCCGGCGTGATCGGGATCTTCGTGGCGCCCGACCATCGGTCCGCCCTCGGGGTGTTTCGCGCCTTCCTGCTGGAGCCGATAGCGATCTTCTACCTCGCGAATGCCGTGCTCCGTTCGGCCGACGATCTCAAGCCGATCCTCATTGCGGGCGCGGTGAGCGCGTCGGCTTTCTCTCTGGTCGTGGTCGTTACGTTCGTGGGCGTGCTGGTCGGCGGGCACCTCAACACCAGCAGCGCTCCCGGGGTGTTCGGGATCAACCCCAACGCAGTCGCCCTCTACCTGGAGCCGATCGCCGCCATGGCCCTTGGATTCGTGCTGTTCGCCGGCACCAGGACCAGCCGCTGGACCGCGTCTGCAGTGCTGGTATTCGTTCTTCCCGCTCTCGTCTGTACCCTTTCACGAGGAGCGCTGCTCGCGGGCGCCGTGCTGGCGCTGGTCGCGGTCCTGAGCGTGCGCAACCTTCGGCTGCGCTTGGGCCTTCTTGGAGCGACTCTCGTTGGAGCGCTGGCGCTGTCTCGGATTCCGTTCGTGGCCGCTCGGCTTGCTCACCAGTTCGACCCTCAACACGCGACGCTCGTGCTGCGCTTCGCCATCTGGCGCGTCACCTGGCGGATGCTGATGGACCACCCTTTGTTGGGCGCGGGGATCAGTGGATACCAGACCGTGATGGCCCACTACCGGACCCGCAACCTTCACCCGGAGCCGTACGCCCACAACATCTTCCTCACGACTTGGAGCGAGGTCGGGTTGCTAGGGCTGGCGGCGTTCGTGGTGATCTTCTTCGGCCTTCTCTGGCGAGCCTGGCGGTCGGTCGGAACCACCCGCCTGATCTACAGGCCGCTGCTCTGGGGGGTGCTCGGGGCGTGGATCGTCTTCGTCGTTCACGGCCTTGTCGACTCGCCGTACTGGAAGAACGACCTGAGCCTCGAGTTCTGGCTGCTGGCCGCTCTCGAGGTGGTGGCCATTGCAGCCATACGTTCAGAAGGCGTGGAGCCGGCGCCCCAAAGAGAGCCTCATGTGGAGAGCAGCCGCTGAGGTCAGGCGTTCAGGCCAAGCTCGGCCAGGAAGATGTCAGCAATCCGCGGCCAGTCATAGGCGCGTGCGGCTGCCTGCGCTCTCAACCCGAGCGCACGAGCAGCCTCGGGATCGCGAAGCAGCCGCGCGCAGCGATCGGCGACCTCAGCGGGGCCTGACGCCAGCATCCCGGACACCCTGTCTTCAATCAGCTGACCGTAAGTCAGGGCATTCCGGGCGACCATCGGGACGCCCGCGGCCATCGCTTCGAGCGCTGACATCGACATCCCGTTCCCACGGCTGAGGCCGAGGAAGATCGCCGATCGCTGAAGGATCTCGACGACCGACGAGGTCTCGCCTAAGAACTCGACCCAACCGGCGAGCCCGAGCGCGTGAACACGACTTCTGAACGGGCCGGTGTCTCCTTTGCCGGCCATGGCCAGCAGGAAGTTGGGCTGATATTCCTTCAACTCTGCCGCCGCGTCGATCGCATCCGTGACGCCGCGCATCTCATCCATCGTTGCGATGAACGCGATGACCGGCCTGCCGCCGGCCACCCGCTCGAGATCCCTCCCCACCTCGCCTGGCGGTGCCGGTTCTGCAAAACGCTTGAAGTCGACGCCGTTGGGCACGACGGTCGAGGCGAGCCCGATGGCGGCAAGGCGTTCCTGCGTGTCCCTACCGTTGGACATCACCTTGCGGGCTCGTCGCAGAACCTGAGACTCGAGCCATCTGAGCGGCCGCTCGAGAAACGTGAGCGGCGCGGCGAGGCCCTTGGGGACATCGCCCCTGACCGAGACCACGTAAGGGACGCGCGCAAGAAGAGCCACCATCCCTTCGGGGATGGAGTTCATGCATACAAGGTTTCGAGGTCGCGTCACCGCCAGATAGAGGAAAGCCACGATTGGATAGAAGAAGAACAGGTCGACGTACTTGAGCAGGCCGAGCGTGCCGCGGTTCAACAAAGCGAATGCCCGATAGAAGTACCGCACCGAAGGGAGCGCGACGACGCTGATCGCGGAACGCTCGAGCCAGTAGAACGGCGCCCGGTTCGTGGCATATGCGATGACCCGCACCTGAATGCCCCTTCCATTCAATTGGGGTGCGAGATTGTGGAGCCAGTTCTCGCGTCCGCCAGAGTATTTGGGGAACGGCGAATAGATCAGGAAGGTGACCGGGCCTGCGACCACTAGGCAGGGAGCTCCTGCAGCCACGCCGCAACCAGCGTGTCCCAGCCGTACTCCCGCTCGACCAGCGCGCGGCCGCGGCGCCCAAGCTCGCGCGCTTCGTCCGGATGATCGGCCAGGCGCAAGACCGCGGCCGCGAAATCGTGGGCGCTCTCCGGCGGCACCACGATCCCGCACCGGTTCTCCAACAGCAACCTGGCCGATTCGCCTTCGCCGCTGAAGATCACCGGTGTCTCGCACGCGAGCGCCGGAAAGATCTTGGACGGTCGGGTGCCCTTGAACAGCTCGCCCTTGCGCAGGGGCACGACGGTGGCCCGGCACGACGCGAACAGCGCCGGCATCTCGCTGACGGGCCGTCTCTCGACGAATCTGATGTTCGTCAGGTTTCGCAGTCCTGACTGCTCGACAAGGCGGGCCTTCTCGGGGCCGTCGCCGACCAGCAGGAAGACGACGTCCTGCCGGGCGCGCAGCAGCTCGGCCGCCTCCAGGATGACGTCCCAGCAGTGCGCGTAGCCGAGGGTCCCTGCGTACAGGAAGGTCACCTCATTCGGGTCGACCCACGGCACCGAGGCGGCCGCGCCGGGCCGGAAGTCTTTGGTGTCGACGCCGTTGTAGAGGAGCATCACCTTGTCCGTGCCCACGATCGCCGCGACGTGAGCGCGGATCCCGTCCGTCTGCGCAGTGATCCTGTAGGCCTTTCGGTACAGGAACCGCTCGAGGTGCTCGCCGAACCAGAGCAGCGATCGGCTGCGGACGATGCCGAGCTCCTTGGCCGACGCGGGCCAGAGGTCGGACACGTTGAGGATGAACTTGACCCGCCGCAGGCGCGAGCACACGTAGGCGGTGAGGCCGAGAAACAGAGGCGGAGACTCGACGAAGATGTAGTCGGGCTTCGCCCCTCGCATGCAGGATGGCAGCGATGAGAGCGCAAACGACCAATAGCTCACCAAGCGCTTGACCACATCGCGCCCGGTGGCCGGATAGATCCACGTCCTGGTCACAGGGAGGCCGTCCATCTCCTCGCGGACGAGTCTCTTGCCACGGTATTCCGGAAAGACCTCGCCGCGAGGATAGTTGGGCATCGCCGTGACGACGCGCACCTCGTGCCCACGAGCCTGCAGCTGTTTGGCGAAAGCGTGGAGCCGGATCTGCGCAGCCCCCACCTCAGGGGGGAAATGCTGCGTGAGGATGAGGAACCGCTTGGGCACGGAAGTAGTGTGACAATTGGCCGGGTGAGCGATGCTTAGAGGCGCCGGCGGCCGCGCAACCGCGCCACCCACCTCGCCGGTGCCGGCTCCGAAGATCGGCCGGCTGCGCATCGACGCTGAGGCGCCCGGGGCCGGCGCATTCGACCGCTACGCGACGGTGATGCTCGCGGTGACCGCCGGGTGCCTGCCGCTCTACGTGGTTCGCTGGAAGTACGGCCTGGTCTCGACCACCCTCCTCGAGCTGCTGGTCTTGACGACCATCGCGCTCTACCTCCTGGGCCGGCGCCAGGAAGGCGCCCTCCGTTTCAACCGGACGCCGTACGACATACCGATAGTGCTCCTGCTGATCGCTGGGGCGAGCGCCGTCTTCGTGCCGCCCGACCGCTGGCATGCGCTCGGGCTGTATCGGGCCTATTTCGTCGAGCCGATAGCGATCTTCTACGTCGCCATCGACCTACTGCGCCGGCCGGGCCAGGTGCGCGGGGTGCTGCTGGGCCTCGGCATCGGAAGCTCGTTGTTCGCGGCTCTCAACATCGTCGCGTTCTTCGTCACCCTGGCCGAGGGCACCTTCGTGTTGGGATCGCCACCGACCGCCCTGTACACCAGCTCTCCGGAAGTTGCGATGTATCTCGAGCCGCCGTTCGCGCTGGCGGCAGGGTTCGTCATGTTCGCCGACCAGCGCAGGGACCGCCTCCTCGCACTGGCGTGGACGGCGTTCCTCGTTCCTGCCCTTGCGTTGACGCTTTCACGCGGCGCGTACCTCGCCATCGCCGTCCTCGCCCTGGTGGCCATCGCCACCAGCCGCGCGCGCGTGCCGCTGGCGGCGGCGGTGGTCGTCGCCGTCATCGTCCTTCTCCAGGTGCCCGTGGTCGGAAGGCGGTTTGCCGGGCAGTTCAACCTGTTTGACAGCCAGACGACGGTTCGCGGCCGGCTGAGCATCTTCTCCGACACCCTGACGATGCTGCGCGACCACCCCATCTTCGGAAACGGCCTCGGCGGGTACCACTACCTGTTCCGGGGCACGATCCTGGAGATCTATCCGCACAACGACTGGCTGACCTTCTGGGTCGAGGTGGGGCTGCTCGGGATGGTCGCATTTGCGGTGATCTTCTTCGGCCTCCTGTTGAGGGGCTGGCGGGCGTTTGCCCGCGCGAGCGGGTTCCACCGCGCGCTGCTGTGGGGAGTGTCGGGCAGCCTGGTGCTGTGGGGCGTGCACGGGCTGGTCGACTCGCCCTACTGGAAGAACGACATGAGCGTCGAATTCTGGATCGTGGCGGCTCTGGAGGTGATGGCCATTCGGGCCATCGGCCATACGATCTCCACGGCCCCGTCCGAGGCCCTTCCGGAAGGCTGAAAAGGGCCCAGAAATTGATTTGACGCCTCTGGGGGGCGTCGCGTACAGTGGGCAGCCTTTCCCGCCCATGTCCTGGCAAAGCCTCCGCACGAGCCTTCTCCTGATCTGCGCGCTGGGCGTTCTGACCGTGGGGATGACCCCGGCCCAAGCCGCAGCGCCGAATCGGGTGGTGTCGGCCGCCCCCCGAACGGCCGCGGTTGGGACCGGGGCCGGCAATCTGAGCCGCGAGGTATTCGGGTTCGCTCTCGGCAGCAGCCTGAGCGATCCCACCGTCGGATACCCGAGCTGGAACTTCGACCTCCTCTCGACAGTCGCCTACTTCGGCCTCCACGTGCTCTGGGATGGCACGTTCCAGAACGACTCGGGTCTCGCCGTCTGGAACTCCAGCCAGCTGACCGACATGGTCAAGGTCGCCCATGCGCACGGCACCAAGGTGCTCCTCACGATCATCAACGGCGATGCCAGGGGCACTTATCCGAACGCGATGTGCGACGGGCTGCTTTACTCCGCCACCACGGTCACGCACACCGTCGCCGAGGTGAAAGCGAAGGGCGTCGACGGCGTCAACGTCGACTACGAGGGGGTCAACCAGGCCTGCAACACGTCCGACCCCTCATGGGCGCGTCACCATCTGACGACCTTTGTCCAGAGCCTGCGCGCCGCCCTCGGCACCACTTACGCGCTGTCGGTCGACACGTACTCGGGCGCAGCCGGTGACCCGATCGGCTTCTTCGACGTCCCTGGGTTGGGCCCCAGCGTGGACTACGTCTTCGTGATGACTTATGACATGGAGTACTCGAACTACTACCGAGCTCCAACGAGCTGCGGGCATTTCTGCCTCGGCCCCACCTCGCCGCTGACCACCTACTACTACAACGACACCAACGTACTCGCGCAGTACTCGGCGGCGGTCACGCCGGCGAAGGTGATCTTCGGGGTCCCGTACTACGGGCGCAAGGCCTGCGTCGCGAGCACCACCGTCGAGTACCAGCATCCGGTGGGCGCCGTCACCGCCGACACCTACCTCAGCGCTTCAGGAGAGGCGACCGACCCATCTGTCCGTCCCGGCTCTTACGTCGCTCACCGTGACGCCAACGACGGGATGGGCCAGGAGCGGTGGGACACCTGGTACAGCAACACGTACAAGTGCACGCGTTTGCTCTTCTGGGACGACGCCGCATCCTTGAGCATGAAATACGACCTCGCCAACCGCGCCGGCATACGCGGCGTTGGCATCTGGACTCTCAACTACGGCGGCGCCGCGCCCGAGCTATGGTCCACTCTCGCCTCCCGTTTTGGTGGTTGGAAGGCGAGCTATGACATGACGAAGGCCCCCGTCGGTTGGGGCGCCGGGCAGACTCAGACGTTCCCGGTCACCGTAACCAACACAGGGACCCAGGTCTGGCCGGCGACAGGCACCTACCCGGTCGACCTCAACCTCCACTTCGCCAGGTCCGCCGGCGGCGCGGTCAACCATTCGGCGTGGTTGACGAGCCAGACCTTCGGCCTGCCCCATGACCTCGCCCCCGGCCAGAACGTGACGATGAACGTGACAGTGACCGCTCCCGCCGCGGGCGCGGTGGTGCTCGAGGCGGAGATGATCAAGCAGCGCCAGTTCTGGTTCCTGCAATGGCAGCCCGTGAGCGTGGGCATATCGTCATGGGCGGCAGCGTTCGACATGACCAAGGTCCCGACCAAGTGGGTGGCCGGCGTGAGCCAGACCTTCCCAGTGACGGTGACGAACGCGGGCAACACCTCGTGGCCGGCGGCCGGCCACTCGAGGGTCGACCTGGATCTCCACTTCACGACCAGGGCCGGAGGCTCCTCGAAGGCGGCCTACTGGCTCAGCAGCGCAATCTTCTCGCTGCCCGCGGACCTTGCCCCGCGCACTGCAGTAACACTGAACGTGACCCTCGCCGCGCCACGTACCGGCACGATGTTGCTCGAGGCCGAGATGATCAAGGAGCACGAGTTCTGGTTCCAGCAGTGGGCGCCGGTGAACGTGGTCGTTTCGGCTGCCACGTGGTCTGCGAGCTACTCGCTGAGGAAGACGCCGCGGACCTGGACGGCGCTCCACACCCAGACCTTCGATGTGACGCTTAACAACCTCGGCAACCAGACGTGGCCGGCCGCGGGCACCAACAGGGTCGACCTGGACTTCCACTTCACATCCCGCACGGGAGGCGGGGTGATGCATAACTATTGGCTCACCAACCAGGCCTTCAGCCTGCCGGCGGACGTCGCACCTGGTGGCACCGTGACACTGACGGTCACGGTGACGGCGCCGGCCAACGTCGGAACGATGTTCCTCGAGGCCGAAATGATCAAGGAGCACCAGTTCTGGTTCACGCAGACATCGGCGGTGACGGTGATCGCGGCGCCGGTGGGCTGGTCGGCCTCCTACAACGTCACCGAGGTCCCAACCAGCTGGTCGGTGGGCAAATCACAGACCTTTGCACTGACGGTGACCAACGATGGGACCCAGACCTGGCCTTCGACGGGTTCCACGAGGGTTGACCTCGACCTGCACTTCGCGACGTCGGCCGGAGGCGCCGCCAACCTGGTGAACTGGGTCTACAGCAAGGCCTTTGTGATCGGCAAAGACGTCGCACCCGGCCAGAGCGTGGCGGTTGCAGTGACCATCGACTCTCCCAAGGCCGGCTCGCTGGTGCTGGAGGTGGAGATGATCAAAGAGCACCAGTTCTGGTTCATCCAGTCCACGCCGGTCTCGGTCACCGTCGCGGCGTAGGCCCGGCGCCGGGATTCGGATAGGCTTCTCCTTCAGGTAATGTCCGTTCAATCCCTGCCGCCCAAGGCCTCGCGCCAAGGCCAGGCAGAACCTGAGGGCTTGCCGTCGCCGGTGGCAAGGCTGGTCGTCGCCGGCCGGCGCTTCGGCCCGACCCTGGTCGGCGAGGCGCTCATCTTCTGGTTCATCCTTCTGGCCTTCCAGTTCCTCGGCTACGGCGGCCGTCCCGGTGGCACGAACGGCCCGACCTGGTACCTGCTGCTCACGTTCGTGATGGCCTACCTGGCGATGGCGGCAGGCGAGACTCGATTCCACCTCTACCGGCGGGTGTGGACGGTGGCCGGCATCAACGACGCGTTTGCGGTCGGGCTGGCGGTGCTGGAGGCCACCTTCCTGTTCGGGATGGCGAACTTCATGATGGGCGAGGTCCGGCCATACCGCCTGCTCGTGCCCGTGCTCGCCGCGCCCGCCGTGGTCATCGCCATCGGCGCCTTCCGCCTGTTGCCGCGCCTGCTCTCATCGACGCAGAGGGCGGGCAGCCGCCTGCTGGTGGTGGTGCCCGACGCGGCAGGGTTCTCGACAGTCAAGATCCTCGTCCAGCACGCCAACCCCGACTGGGTGCCGGTGGCGATCGTCACGATGGCGCACGGCGACCTCGGCCGGACGGTGCTGGGCGTGCCGGTGGTCGGTTCGACGAGCGCGCTGGCCCGCTGGATCCACTCGACGCAAGCGGAGGGTGTGGCCTTCGTCATGAGGGGCCCGAGCACCCAGCAGCATCGCGATCTGTTTGCAATCTGCCTGTCGGCCGGGCTGCCCATCTTCATAGTGCCCGAGGCCGACAAGCTGTTCCCCGGCCGTTCGGGCGTGCCCTTGCGCCAGCTGTCGGCCGACGACCTCGTCGGCAGGGCTCAACGAGACATCGAGATCGGGGCTTCGGAAGCAGTGGTGGGTGGCAAGACGGTGTTGGTCACGGGGGCGGCAGGCTCGATCGGATCCGAGCTGTGCCGCGTGCTGGCCGGGCTGAAGCCCAAGCGCATGATCCTGCTCGACATCAACGAGAGCGGAATCTTCGACCTCGCCGAGGAGCTGAGGGCGAGCTCGAGCGTCGTGGTGCGCGAAGCGCTGGTCTCGATCATCGACAGCGACCAGCTCGGCGCGGTGTTCGCGGAGGAACGGCCTGAGGTCGTATTCCACTGCGCGGCGTACAAGCACGTGCCGATGCTGGAGAGCCATCCCGTTCAGGCGGTGATGACCAACGTGGTGGGGACGTGGAACACACTGCGCTGCGCGCAGGCGGCCGAGGTGGAGCGGTTCGTCCTGATCTCGACCGACAAGGCGGTGGCACGCCATTCGGTCATGGGGTGCACGAAGCGCCTTGGCGAAGAGATGGTGCTCGGCCACCGGGGCTCGACAGTGAGCTGGGGCGTGCGCTTCGGCAACGTGGTCGGGAGCCGGGGAAGCGTGGTGCCCCTGTTCGAGCGGCAGATCGAGCAAGGCGGTCCGGTGACGATCACCCACCCGGATGTGTCTCGTTTCATGATGACCATCCGGGAGGCTGTCCTCCTCGTGGTCAGAACGCTTCCGATGGGCGAGTCGGGGCATCTTTACATGCTGGACATGGGACCCCCGATCAAGATCCTCGACCTGGCCAACTCGCTGATCCGATCGCGAGGGATGCGCCCCGGGGAGGACATCGAGATCGTGTTCTCCGGCCTGCGCCCCGGCGAGCTCATGAGCGAGGAGCTGCTCTCGCCTGACGAGGGTGTGCGCCCGACCTCCGACCCTTCCATCCTCGACGTTGTGGCGCCGTACATCCCGAGCGAAGACGACCTCGCCTGGACGATCGAGCGGGTCCGAACTCTGGCGATGGATGGCCGCAGCGACGAGCTCGTGAGGACGCTCAAAAAGGCGGTCCGGGACGTGGGGCCTCCCAAGGACGAGCGTCCGATGACCAAGCTCCCTCAGCGCGAACGGCGCTCAGAAACGTAGTCTGGGACGGGTCTGATGCGCAGGGAAGAGCCAACGACGCTGCGGGAGCGGCTCGAGGGCAGGCGCGCCGCCGTCGCGGTGATCGGCCTCGGCTATGTCGGCCTGCCATTGGCCACGGCGGCCGCCGAGGCGGGACACACGGTGATCGGGGTCGACGTTTCGGAGCGGCGCGTGGATGACATCAACGCTGGCACCTCGACGATCGACGACGTTCCGTCTGAGGTCGTACGGCGCCTGGTTTCGTCGGGTCGGTTGCGCGCCACCACCGAATACTCCGAGCTCGCTGACGTCGATGTCGCAGTCATCGCCGTACCTACGCCGATCGACGAGTATCGCGTCCCCGACCTGTCCTTCGTGAGAAACGCGGCACAGGCCCTTGCCCCGGTCATGAAGCGCGGTTCGTTGGTGATCCTGGAAAGCACGAGCTATCCAGGCACCACCGAGGAGATCTTGATCCCGGCATTGCGCGCACAGGGCAAGAGCGCTGGAGACGACGTCTTCGTCGGCTATTCGCCTGAGCGCATCGACCCCGGCAACAAGATCTGGACGATCACCAACACACCCAAGATCGTGGCGGGACTCTCAGCGGAGAGTCTCGAGCTCACCGTTGCTTTCTATGGCTCGTTCGTCGAGCGCCTGGTGCCGGTTTCCAGCCTCAAGACCGCGGAAATCGCGAAGGTCTTCGAGAACATCTTTCGGATTGTGAACATCGCCCTCGTCAACGAGTTCCAGATGATCTGCGACAGCTTCGACATCGACGTGTGGGAGGTGATCGCAGCCTGCTCCACGAAGCCCTATGGATTCATGCCCTTCTATCCGGGTCCGGGCCTCGGCGGCCACTGTGTGCCGGTTGACCCGTTCTACCTGGCCTGGAAGGCTCGCGAGAAGCATGTCAATACTGAGTTCATCGAGCTCGCGGGCCGGATCAACCACCAGATGCCTTCGTACGTGGTCGCCAAGGTGGCCAGGCTGCTCAACCGGAGCGGGAAGGCGCTGCTGGGAGCGCGCGTGGCGCTGATCGGCGTCGCCTACAAGAAGAACAGCAGCGACGTCCGCGAGTCGGCCGCGATCCGCATCATCGAGCTGCTCAAGCGCGAGGGATCTGACGTCACCTACCACGATCCGGGGGTGCCGATCATCGGTGTCGAAGGATCCGACTTCAAGTCACGCCCCCTAACCGCCGCTTACCTTTCTTCGCAGGACGCCATAGTGATCATTACGGATCACGACAAGATCGACTGGACGCTCGTGGTGCCGCACAGCCACCTCGTCGTCGACACGAGAAATGTGATCGCCCGGCTGACCTCGTCCGCGAACCACCCGGCTGCCAAGCGGCAGGTCGCAGGTGAGCGCCGCCCCCGCGACAGCGGCAACAGCCCGCGGCCCAAGTCGAGGCGCGAGTCGGCGCGCGCGCATACAACACATGCTAAATCCTGAGAGCCGGACTTACTCCTGCTCCCAGCCGGCCCGCGCCGAGTAGGCCAGTCCGAAGAAGAGCCAGAGGTAGGGCTCATCGAAGAGCCGGCCGCTGAACTGACTTTCCAAGACGATCACCAGCAGCGCTATCGCGGGCGCAACGACCAACGTCCGCTGCACCTGTGACGCGAACCCCGCCCGGAGCGTCGACCTGACGAAATCGAACCCGGCGACGAGGACGATCGCGAGCCCGACCAACCCCGTCTCAGCCAGGATCGTGACCAGCGAGGTGTGCGAAGCGGTGGTGTCGAAGCCGACGGGGACGAGACCGGCGTATTGGCCGGTCAACGCCTGGGAGAAGGTTCCGAACCCGATGCCGAAGATCGGATGGTCGACGAAGATGATCAGTCCCGCCGCGATCAAGTACTGGCGGACGGAGTCGATCGGCAGAAAGCGCATGAACTCCAGCCATGGTGCGCGGGCGAGGAATGCCCGATTGTTGAAGGGGCTCTGCAGGTTCGAAACGAGCAGGGCGGCCCGGCTCAATACCGACGGGTCGATGATGGCGACGATGGCGAACACAGCCACAATTCCTGCGACGAGTGCCAGAGCGCGCTTTTTCTGCCTGGCCACAGCGATGACGACGACGGCCACCACGGCTGTGAACGCCCACGTGGCTCGGGAGTATGTGAACGGAAAGATGATCGCGGCGGCGAAGGCAGCAACCACCCACAGAGCTCGCTGCCGGAATGTCGTTGCCAGGTCGGCTGCGAGCGGCACCATCGCCAGCATCGCGAACGCGAGAAAACGCGCAAAGATGTTGGGGTCGTGGAAAGTGGCGTTGACGCGGGCTATCCCGGCATTCGGCGCGTTCCAGATGTAGCTGTCGGTGACGTGGAGGATCAGTCCGACGACCGCGAGTATGACGGCGCTCACGGCAAGAGCGGACCAGATTCGGCGATGCTCCTCCTGCGTTCGCGTCCAGTTGAATATGACCAGCATCATCAACAGGTAGGCGACCATCGCGAGCGCGGTCCTGATTCCCTGTGACGACCCGGTTGCCGTTGCGCTGGCGGCCGCATACGCTGTGAAGAGCGCCAGCCCGAACACGCTGGCGCTCGCGGGCAGGCGAATCTCCCGGTGCTCGAAAACCGTCTGCGCCGCAAACACCAGCAGGCCGAGCCCGAGCACCACCCGGCTGAGCTCGATTCCTTGGTTCGGAAAGTACAGCTTCGTGAACTCCAGCGGCAGGGTCAGCACCCAGGCGATGAGCAGGACTCCCGGGAGCCGGCGCGAGATGGACGCGATCCGCGGTGGCACGTCGAATCGCCCGATCGGGAGCGAGATGCGCAGCTCGTTGACTCGACTCCCGATCTCGACGCGGTCAGCCTGACTCATGTTGTTATGTTTTCACCCCTGCCCGGACGATGAAGCCACCAATCAAGATTTGCATGATCGCAAACCCAGACAGCATCCACGTTCAGCGCTGGGCACGCCATTTCTCCCAGCGTGGGTTTGACGTCAGCCTGCTGAGCTACTACCAGCCGAGGACGGATTTCGGCGGCAACCCCGCCGTTCACTTCGTGCGCGCGCGAGGATCGGGGGCGCGACGCGCAGGCCCACGATCCGCGGCCACCATGGCGCGATTCCCCGGCTTGCTTAGGCTCGCCACGGCGACACGATTGAAGGCCGCTGGTTTCTATCGAGAGCTCGCTCGCATCAACCCCGACGTGGTGCACGCGCATTACGTCTCGGATTACGGGTTTCTCGCCGCGCTGTCGGGACGCCATCCCCTGGTGGTGTCGGCATGGGGCTCAGACCTGCTCGTCGACCCGGGGCTTTCCGCCATCACTCGACGGCTCGTGCGATGGGTGCTCTCGCGCTCCGACCTCGTCACGTACAGCTCTGACCAGCTGGGCCAGGTGGCGCGCGCCATGGGGACCCCGCAACGGCGTCTGATGCAGGTCGTCCTGGGTGTGGGACCGCAAATGTTGGACGCGCTGGCGACCCGGGCGTTGCCGCCCGAGGAGCGAGAACCGATCATTCTGAGCCAGAGGTCCCTCGAGCGAAACCTGTACAACGTGGACGTGGTTATCAAGGCCATGCCCGAGGTGCTGCGGAAGGTACCGGCCGCCCGCCTGGTGGTCGGAGGCGAAGGCGCGCTCAGGGAGCAGCTCGAGGGCCTCGCCCGCACCCTGGACGTCGGCCGCGCTGTGGACTTCGCAGGCACCGCGACCTGGCCGGAGGGATTGGCGGAGCGCCTCGGCAGGGCTGCGGTCTACGTTTCAGTGCCCTCGTCCGAAGGCACGTCGGTGACCATGCTCGAGGCGATGGCCGCCGGCGCGTACCCGGTCGTGTCGGACCTTCCCACGAATCGGGAGTGGGTGAGCGCTGAGGGTGGCGCAGTGGTTCCTGTCGGGCAGGTCGCGGCGCTCGCCGACGCTGTGGTGGAGGCTCTCGAGTCACCCGCCCGCCGCGCGTCCGCGGCGAAGCACAACCGAGCGCTGATCGACGAGCGAGGGCTGTGGGACGTCAACATGGCCCGAATGGAGAAGGCGTATCGCAACCTGGCCGGAGTCGGAGCAGAATCCGGCGAGGAGCTCGCCTAATTCTCATGCGAGCGCGCGACCACGTGACAGTCCATCCCACCGCCGACGTTTCGGACGACGCGGAGATCGGACGTGGGACCAGGATCTGGCAACAGGTCCAGGTCCGCGAGGGAGCCGTGATCGGCATCGAATGCATACTCGGCAAGGGCGCCTACGTGGACATGGGCGTTCGAATCGGCGACAGGTGCAAGCTCCAGAACGGCGTCTTCGTCTTCCACGGTTTCAGCCTGGAGGACGGCGTGTTCCTCGGCCCTGGCGTGATGCTCCTGAACGACAAGCTCCCACGCGCGATCAACCCCGATGGCTCGCTCAAATCCGATAGCGACTGGAAGGTGAGCGAGGCCGTCGTCCGGCGCGGGGCTTCCGTCGGCGGGGGCGCGGTGGTGCTCCCGGGCGTGAACGTCGGGCGCTCTGCGATGGTGGGCAGCGGCGCTGTGGTCACGCGCGACGTACCCGACCACGGCATCGTGGTCGGCAACCCGGCGCGATTGAGGGGCTTCGCCTGCGCGTGCGGCCGGCCGCTGGAGCCGTTGGAGCGCAAAGCGGACGGCATGCACATGCGCTGCCCGGCGTGCGGGACCGAGCTCCTGGTCCCCCCGAGCGACTACGCTCAGCTCGAGGTCGGAACCTGACCGAAACGCCTACTAAGTGATGGTCGACGTCGACCCCCTGAGCCCACCATTAACAGCCTGGATTGTTGGTTAGACTCACCGAATGCCCAAGAGGCTGCCGGCTCTTGATGGGCTCCGTGGACTTGCGATCGTTCTGGTACTCCTTTCGCACTCTTGGGGACCGTGGGTTTTCACTTTCTGGCCCCACATTGGCTGGAGTGGCGTTGAGCTGTTCTTCGTGCTCAGCGGATTCCTGATCACGGGCATCCTCGTCGAGGCCAGAGGCCAGCCGCGATATTTCGCCAACTTCTATGCGCGAAGGGTCCTCCGCATCTTCCCGCTCTATTACGCCGTGATCGCGATCGGCTTCCTGATGGTGCTCGTCCTCCCGGCCTGGCTGTCACCCAACTTTGGGATTCCAAACGGACAGTCATGGACTTACTGGCTCTTTCTGTCGAACTTCTCTATGGCGTCGGCGAACAAGATCGCGGAGAGTTCGATGGGTGTGAGCTGGTCGCTCGCGATCGAGGAGCAGTACTACTTGCTCTGGGCGCCGATCGTACTGGTGCTGCCGCGGCGTGCCCTGATGTATTTGTGCGCGGCTCTCTATCTTCTGACTCTTGCGTGGCGCATTTTCCTGTACGGAACCCATGGCTGGACGCTCGCAGGCTACGTTCTCCTGCCCTCGCAAATGGATGCTCTCGCCGTGGGCTCGCTCATTGCGTTGGCGGTGACCGACGAGGCAAATCGAGCGCGCCTGGTCAGTTTTGCCCCCTGGGTTGTTGGACTGTCCGCTGCGGTGATTCTGCTGATCGCCGTCAGGTCCCGAGCGTTTTACATGACGGACTTCTGGACTCAGACGGTGAGCTTCTCTCTCTATCCCCTTCTGTTTGGAGGCCTGCTGGTGCTCGCCATCGTCTGGCAGACCTCGGGCTGGGCCGCGCTACTCCGAATACCGTTCATCCGCACAGTCGGACGGTACAGCTACGCCATATATCTCTTGCACCTGCCGATCCTGATCGGCATGAACATGATCGGACTGAGCTGGATGGTCCAGCGCAGCGCCGGGCTGTTGCCACAGGTGGCTTACACGGGCATCCTCCTCATGGCGTCCCTAGCCGCAGGTTGGCTGAGCTGGTCGCTCTTGGAGCAGCCGGCTCAACGCCTCAAACGAAGGTTCGAGCGCGGAGCGCCGGGAGCCCGGGAGCGCGACGCGTATCTCGATGCAGGTGCCCGGCCAATGTTCGCGTTCGGGCCATGGACTTTCGAGCGGCCCGCCTTGGGGCTAGGGCTCAGCCCAGGAGAGATCGTTGCCCGAGTGGCTCAGCTACGTCCGACGCTCTCCACGGTCGCTGGGGCTCTGATCGCGATCTCGTTGCTCTGTATGTTCCTGTTGGGCCGTGAGATTCGCGCGGTCCCGATCTGGGTCGCATTGATACTCCTCGCGGGCGCTACGTCCGCAGCCTGGCTGTCCCTGACCAAACCCGGCTTTGCCGTGGGGGCTGCTGTCATCGGTGCGGGGCTTCTCATCACCCACCATGGCCCTTCCCTACTCGTCGTCATGGTGCTCACGCTGCTGGCGGCCGGGCTGGCCACACGGTCGATCAGGCGATCGACGAAGCCGGCAGCGGTCGCGTCGGACACTGTGTCAGACGGCACGGTACAGGTTCCCTGAACAAGGCCCTGCACCGCCCGACTGGTGGGCGGATCGGACGGCAGAAAGTTCCGCCGGCGAGAGTGCCCCCGGAGCTTCGCCGTGCTTTCAGGCCGGACGGCTAGGATACCCCTGTGCATGGCGGGTGCAGCATTGGCGTGGTAATCCCCGCCTACAACGAAGAGCGCCAGATCGGAAAGGTGCTGGAAACGATCCCCGAGTTCGTCGACCACATCGTCGTCGTCGACGACGGCAGCACTGACGCGACCCTCGAACGCTGCCGTGAATGGCAGCAGAAGATGGGTCGCCGGTTGACGGTGGTCGAGCAGGGCAAGAACCAGGGCGTGGGCGCCGCCGTCATCGCCGGCTACAGGTCCTCGATCGAGCAAGGCGTGGACGTGATCGCGCTGATGGCGGGCGACGGCCAGACGGACCCCAACGACCTCTCCCTGATCATCGATCCGGTCGTCAGCGGCAAAGCCGATTACAGCAAGGGCAACCGGCTGTTCACCGGGGAGGCGTGGCGCAAGACGCCGCACGTTCGCTACCTGGGCAACGCGTTCCTGTCGATGCTGACGAAGATCGCCTCAGGTTACTGGCACGTGGCGGATTCCCAATCGGGATATACGGCCATCTCGCGGCCGGCGTTGATGGCGCTCGACCTGGACAGCCTGTGGCACAGCTACGGCTATCCGAACGACCTGCTCATCCAGATGAACATCCGCAACTTCCGGGTCGCCGATGTGCCGACGCATCCGCGCTACGGAGTCGGTGAGCGGTCCTCGATGAACATTTTCAAGGTCATGCCCACAGTGAGCTTCCTGTTGTGGAAGGGCTTTCTCAATCGGCTGTTCCTGAAATACGTGGTCAAGGACTTCCATCCGCTGGTCTTCTTCTACTTCTTCGGGATCGCGTTTCTGGTGGTCGGAACCTTGCTCGGCTTGCTGCAGATCGTTTTGAAGATCGTGACGGGTGGAGTGGCCATCACCTCCATCGTGCTGGTGGCGATTCTGATCATCGCCGGCCTTCAGTTCCTCCTGTTCGCGATGTGGTTCGACATGGAGTACAACAAAGCGCTCAAGTGAATCAGCTCACGGCCGTGCCGCCCGCGAGCAGACGCCTCACCGTCGAGTTGAGGACGCGCCTGTAACGGGCGAAATCATCCGGCCGCACCACCAGGGTTTCCAACCAACCTGAGCCCGATTCGATCTTGAGGATCCAGACCGACGCCCCAGCCGTGCCGGTGTAGACGATGCTGGACGCCACGGCGGCGCCGCTGATGCCATATGGCGGAATCAGCAACAGGTCCAGGACGACTGTGAGGGCGACCGACCCGGCGGCGATGTAGGTCGTGTAGATCGGCTTGCCGATTCCGCTCAGGTAGCTGGAGATGACTTTTGCGGCGGCCATGCTGACGATGCCCGGGAGGAGGAGCCACAGCGGCACCAGCGCGGGGATCATCGCCGATCCAAAGACGATCAGGATGAGCTCGCGGCTCACCACGAGCATGAC
>JBGOTG010000015.1:0-20886 GCA_041476405.1 Candidatus Dormibacteraceae bacterium
CCCCCTCAAGGCGGCGGGCCTGGCGGAGCCAGCTCCCGCCGCACCCCCCTGTGCCACGCCACGCCACCGATCCGCCGGGGTGATGGCGCTCATGCCGTCGCTCGCTCGGTTACGTCGTACTCCTGGGACAGAAGCGCGCAGTAGAGCTCGTTCGATTTCATCAGGTCGGTGTGGGTTCCGGTGGCGACGATCTTTCCCCCGTCCATCAGGGCCACCCGGTCCGCGAGCGCAAGCGTCGAGGGCCTGTGCACGACCAGCAGGGCGGTGACCCCCTTCAGCACTGTCGCCAGCGACTCCTCGATCACCGCCTCCGTGTGCACGTCGACCGACGAGAGCGGATCGTCGAGCACCAGCACCCGCGGCGTGCCGAGCACCGCTCGGGCGAGCGCCAGCCTCTGGCGCTGGCCGCCGGACAGCGTGTAGCCCTGCTCGCCCACTCGCGTCTCCAAGCCCCAGGGAAGGTCCCAGACGAATCCGGCCTGGGCCACCTCGATCGCCCGCTTCAACTCGGCATCGTCCACCACCGGGCGCCCCATCACCAGGTTCTCGTGAACCGACGCGGAGAAGAGGATCGGGTCCTCGAAGGCCACACCGATGTGCGAGCGCAGAGAGCGCAGGTGCACGTCCCGCACGTCGACACCGTCGATCAGCACCTGCCCTTCGGCCACGTCGTGGAGACGTGGCAGCAGATATGCAAGCGTCGTCTTGCCACAGCCTGTACGCCCCACCAGGCCCACCGTCTCTCCTGGCTCGATGGTGAGGTTGAGGTCCCGCAGAATCCACTGGTCCGAGCTCGGATACTTGAAGCCCGCGCCGCGGAACTCGATTCGGCCGCGGCAGTGCTCCATCGACCGCGCCCCGGGCCGGTCAGCGATCTCCGGACGCGAGTCCAGCACCTCGTTCAAGCGCTCCGATGCGGTCCGGCATTCTTCGCTCATCGAGAGCACCCAGCCGATGGCGTCCATCGGCCAGGCCAGCATGAAGACGTAGTTCATGAAAGCGATGAGGCCGCCAATCGTCAGCGTGCCCTGGATCACGTTGAGGCCTCCGAGCAGCAGCACGACGACCAGTGACACGTTCGGTAGAAAGGTGAGCTGCGTCCAGACGAGGGCACGGGCCGCGATTCCTTCCAGGCTGGTGGCGCGCAGAAGGCCGGCCTGTGTCTCGTAGCGGTCCTGGATCAGCTGCATCCGGCCGAAGGCCTTGATGATGCGAACCCCCGTCGCCATCTCCTCGATGATCGTGGTGAGGTCGCCCTGCTGGTCCTGCTGCCGGCGCGCAATCACCTTGTACTTGTCGTGAAACACGTTGCTGAAGTAGGCGATCGGCAGCATGCACACGACCACGGCAATGGCAAGGCGCCAATCGAGGCTCCACATCAGGACGAAGACGACGGCGAACGTGACGATCGTCTGCAGGAACCAGATCAGTCCGAAGCTGACGAAGCGGCGCACCGTGGCGATGTCGGAGATGGCCCGGGACAGCAGCTGTCCTGACTGCCAGTTGTCATGGAACGCGACGTGCAGGTTCTGCAGGTGCGCATAGAAGTCGTTGCGGAGGTCGGTCTCCATTCGCAACGAGGCAACGCCCGAGAAGTTGCGGCGGAGGAAGATGAAGACGAACTCGAGCAGGCCGATGGCGACAAGCAGGCCGGCCAGCGGCGCCATCTGGCCGAGCTGGTGGTGCGTGATCGGCCCGTCGATGATGTACTGGATGACCTTCGGGATCGCGGCGGAAGCCGCCAGGCTTCCGAGCTGCGCAATGCCGAAGATCGCCACCAGGCCGATGTAAGGCCGCAGGTACGGCAGGTACCGTCGCAACGCCAGCAGACCCAAGACGGAACGACTCCTCGCGCCGTTTTTTGGGCGCACGAAACCACGTGGGGGCGGGAATCCCTCAGTTTACCGTGAGCGCGGAGTCGCCCTCCTTACGAGGGTGTGCGCCGACTCAGCTGGCCCACTGGTTGGAGTTCGGCTGGAGTACCGAAAGGAAGCGGCGAACCTGGGTCCTCAAGCTCCGCTCCCGGCTGGCCCCGAGCGTGAAGTCCAGCACGAGTCCAAGCAGCGTGTCCCGATCGATGAGGACGAGCGCCTTCCCGTCGGCCAGCGACCATGCCTCGGGCGTAAAAGCACCGTCCGTGACGACGAATACGCCATCCGCGCCGTTGCGAAGCGCGACCCCCGCCATCTCGCTGAGCGGCTCGGTCCCGACCTCGCCCAGGCCCCGCAGCTGGCAATTGACGAACTTCCGCTCGCCCCCACGCAAGACCTCCATGTCGATCACGTCCGCATCTGGACCTTCGCCCTCGAACACCTCGTAGCCGTCGTGCCGGAACATGTCGGCGATCAGCGATCGGTATCCCTCCCACGACAGGTCGCGCACCGCGGCAATGATCGAGTCGTGCTCGGGGAGCCACTTGATCGGCTTCGGCGGGCTGGACCCGGGGGCCATCCGCGCCGGCTCGGGAACCTCGGGAAGGGCCGGCTCCTCCTCCGCGGCCCAGGGTGGCTCCTCAAAAGTCACCTCGACCGCCTGCGCAGGCTCGGCCCGTGACGGAGCCGCGTGCACGAAGGCAACGCCGACGAGCTCCCAGTCCAGCTCGGGTGGGCTGAAGGCGTCACCCAGCGCCTGGAGAACCTCCTCGGTCGAAACGCCTCTCAGTGGAGACGGGGCGTGTCGATGCTCGTTGCGACGCTGCCACAGCGCTTGATCGGCCAGCCAGGGAGGCGAGTCATATCGGAGCAATGCCACCCTCGGCGCGACTGGATGCAGCTCTGGCTCCGCCCCTTTCCCAGGCAACCAGTACGGCTGCTCGTCTCCCCCAGGTGAACTCTGCTCCGTCCGGGCCTCGTGGCGGCGCCCACGACGAAACACGCTTGTAGAACGAGACCCGGCCCCGATCCTTGCACCTGCGCCGCCGACCGCGGACGGCCTACCGGGTGGCGGTTCAGCCCGCCAGGTCGCGAATCGAGACGATGCCTGTGACCTCGCCACCCTCCACCACCGGAAGATGGCGGAAACCATGGGTGAGCATCATGTTCAGAGCCGACTCCACGTCCTCGTCCGCGCCCACCGTCATCGGGTCGCGGGTCATCCAGGACGAGACCTCGTGAGCGGGCGCGTCGTGCGACTGCGAGATCGCCCGCACGGTGTCACGTTCGGTGAAGATGCCGATCAGCCGGGTCCCTTCCATGACCACCGTCGAGCCGATCCGATGCCTGGCCATCAACGCCACAGCCTCGCCGACAGTGGTGGTCGGGCTCACCGTGTGCAGCACCGTGCTCATGACGTCGCGGACCGTCGCCACGCCGCGATTCTATGCCGCAAACCCACTCTTCGCTGTCAGGGGCCGGCCGGATTGACGCTGGTGGCGGCGGTATCCCTGATGGCGGCGGCGTCGGAGACCCGGGCCGGCGTCAGGGGATACGCGGCGAGGAGCGCCGTGGCGGCGATCACCACGACGGCAGCGACAGCCTCGATCCGGGGCACATCCAGCCCCCTGCGCCAGATCAGCGCGGACAGCACGAGCATCGCGATCACGCCCGCGGACTTCACGATCAAGATCACGCCGTATGACGTCGTCCAGAGATCGGCCACTCCGGTCAGCTCCTCGGTCGCCCGCAGCACCCCGGTCAGCGCTGTGACCGCAAACGCGACGAGTGCCACGCGTCCGAAGCGAGCAAGTAGTGCGCGGCCCTCGTCCCCCCGCCAGCCGCCCGGCGGGTGAAGGAACGCCATCGCGATGATCCCGCCGGCCCAAACGCCCGCCGAGAGGACGTGGAGGGCATCTGTGAAGATGGCGCCCGGCGATGGCCGGACGCCTGCGGCATGCCCGGCAAAAGCGATCGCCGCCGCGGCCAGCACGGCAGTCGGGGCGACGTATGGAACGCCACGCAGGCAGAAGTACAGTGCCAGGCCTTCGGCTGCCACCCGGCCTGCACGCAACCAGCCGGGCGGGCCCGCGAGGTACGCGATCGCGCCAGGTACGGAACCCGCGACGCCGACAGCCTCGAGTCCGACGACTCCGAGCCCCCCGATGAGCGCTGCCGCGAGCGCGACCTGCATCGGAGGTCGCGCCCATTCGAGTCGCGGGCGAATCGCCGCCAGCCGCCTGACGACCATAAGGCCGATCGTCGCGATCAGACCGAGGTATTCAAGCCAGCGCGATGCGGCGACGGCGACGGCCGTCGCCGACGGTTCGGCCTGCTCCAGGGCTGCGGACTCGACCGGCGCAGTTCCGACTCCGAACACGAACCCGCCATGGAGGACCTGCCCGTCCACGGCCGAGATGGCTACCCATTCCACCCTGTAGACGCCGGGCTGACCCCCGACCACGGGTATCACGATCTCTTCGTCGCGCGCCGGCTCTGATCGAAAGCGGCGGCCGTCGGGCGCCACCACGTCGCCACTCGAGAAGGTCCTGTCGAGCTGCTCCGAGAAACGCAAGGTGACCAGCGCCGGGGCTGAGGCGAGGTTCTCGCCCGGCCGGGGGCTGGTCGAAACCACAGTCGCGTCGGCGCTCACCTGTAAAGGCCACGCGATAAGCGCGAAGACCGAGGCGGCGACCGCCGCCGGCCGGCCCCAGCCAGGCATCAATCGGGAACCTCCAGGTCCGGGTTCGTGATCGCCGTGAGCACGTGGTCCTCCCATCGGCCGTCGATGCGGAGATAGCGGCCGGCGCGGCCTTCGACCTGGAATCCGCAGCGCCGCAGCACCGCCGCGCTGCGGGCGTTGTGCGGCATGTAGTCAGCCGCGACCCTGTGCAGCTTCCAGGTCCCGAAGACGAACGCAACGGCGCCTCTCACCGCTTCCGTCATGTAGCCCTTGCCCTGCTCGTCTCGAGCGAGGTTGTACCCGAGGACACAGGATTGGAAGGCGCCGTGGTGCACCTGCGTGAGGTTGAGGTTGCCGACGATCCGCTGCGGCTCAGCGCGCGCAAACAGAAAACCGCGGAACGATTCACCTGCCGCGAACTCTCGCGCGCGCAGCGGGACCTGTTCGGCCCAGGTCGCGTCATCCAGGAAATCGGGCGCGAAGGTGGGCGAGAAGGGCTGGAGATGTGCGCGGTTGTCCGCGTAGTAGCGCACGACCTCTGGGACGTCCGCCACGCCAGGCAGGCGGATGATCAACCGCTCGGTTTCGATCAAGCGGGCTAGGCCCGTGCCGCGGCGATGATCCCTCCGCCCAGCACCCGACTCCCCGAATAAAGCACCGCCGCCTGCCCCGGGGCAGCTCCCTGGAAGGGCTCCTCGAGCGAGAGCCGGCCGGACTCGTAAACGGCCCCTATCGGCGCCGCGTGATATCGCAAGCGCACCTCGCACGCGACCTTGTGTGGAACTTCGCCGTCGATGAACGTCACGTCCCGCAGGTCGACCTGGCGCGCCGCAAGCTCGTCTCGGCGCCCGACGACCAACCGGTTCAGCGGCGCATCGATCGCAAGCACGAACCACGGACCGGCTTCGCGCAGGTTACCGAACCCGCTGCGCTGGCCGACTGTGTAGAGGGGGGTGCCGCGATGGGTGCCGAGGTCGCGTCCATCGGAGTCGACCACGACGCCGGAGCGGACCGGCAGCCTTTCTGCAAGGTAGCGGGCGGTCTCTCCACGTGGAACGAAGCAGATCTCCTGGCTCTCGGCCTTGTCCGCGACCGGAAGGCCGAATTCTCGAGCGTGCTCGCGCACCTCGCGCTTGAGCATGTTCCCGAGCGGGAAGACGATGCGCCCGAGCCGGACACGATCGAGGTGGTAAAGCATGTACGACTGGTCCTTCGCAGGGTCAGCCGCGGCGTGCAGCTCCGCGCCGCCGGCGCCTTCGACGATGCGCGCGTAGTGCCCGGTTGCAAGACGATCGAACCCCAGGTCCAGGACTCGGTTGAGCATCAGGTCGAAACGCACGAATGCGTTGCAGCGAAGGCAAGGGTTCGGCGTGCGGCCCTCCAGGTAGTCACGGTGGAACGGCTCGATCACCTTTTCACCGAACTCCCTCTCGAGGTTCCAGCAGTAATAGGGAATGTCAAGCACCGAAGCCACCCGCCGCGCGTCCTCGACCGCGTTCATCGAGCAGCACCCGCCGTTCCGCGCCGTCTCCTCGGAGTCGCCGCGCGGCCACTGCTGCAGCGTGATCCCAACGACCTCGTGCCCCTGCGCCTGCAGCAATGCGGCGGCGACCGAAGAATCGACGCCGCCGGACATTGCGACGGCGACTCTCACGGGCGTACTTCGGCGTGTTCATTCATCGACGCGCCATGTTACTGGCTACTCGATCAGGTCTCCCTCGACAGGCTCGACCTTCACGCCTCGCGACTCCAGGTACACCACTCCACGATCCAGCTCTTCCGGCTCGCCGACGATCTCGAGAAGGACCCAGCCCTGGTCGCGCGTCACGTCCGCGCGCCTTATGTTGGTGACGATCTCGAACTGCTTGCCGAGCTGGTAGATGACCGGCTCCTTGACCATCGCCGGGCCGAAGATCAGCTTGAGCCGCCTTCTGCCCATGGGCGTGAGTCTATAGCGCGTGGCCCCCCGCGACTGCAGGCACTATCGAGATCTCGTCGTTGTCGCCGACCTTGGCCTTGAGCCCGGGCCCCAGGCGCACGTCCTCATCGTTCAGGTAGACGTTCACGAACTGCCTGAGCTCGCCCTTGTCGTCGAGCAAGCGCTCTTTGAAGCCTGGGTACCGGGCGTCGAGCGCTTCGATGGCCCCGCCGAGATCGCTGGCCTCCACCGCCACTGTTATCTGGCCTTCGGAGAGACGGCGAAGCGGGCCGGGAATGCGGAATTGCGCCATAGCTAGATGTTCACCTTCTCGCGAAACGATTTTAGAGTCGGTTCTATTTCCACGCGTTTGGCGTGTCCATTGACGGTGGTCAGAACGTCCGCGGTCTTCAGACCATGGCCTGTCACGTAAGCGACCACCACTTCGTCGCCCTTCCAGCGTCCCGCCTTCGCCAGCTTTGCGAGCACCCCGATGGTGACTCCGCCTGCGGTCTCGGTGAAGATGCCCTCTGTTCGTGCCAGGAGGCGGATCGCCGCGACGATCTCCTCTTCGGAGACCGCCTCCACCACGCCACCGGTTGCCAGTGCGATCCGGTTGACGTACATGCCGTCCGATGGATTCCCAATCGCGATCGATCGCGCGATGGTGTCCGGCTTGACAGGCAGCACCCGTTCCGGCGTGTCGGAGTTGAAGGCGTTGTAGACCGGGGAGCACCCGAGCGCCTGCGCGCCCGTGAAGGCTGGCACCTTGTCGCCGTGGACCAGCCCCAGCTCCATCAGCTCACGCACAGCCTGGCGATGTCGCACGAACTGACAGCCACTGGCGATCGGGATGATGATCTCGTCAGGCAGCTTCCAGCCCAGCTGCTCCACCGTCTCGAAGGTCAGCGTCTTCGAGCCTTCCGCATAGAACGGGCGGATGTTGATGTTGCAAAAAGCCCACGGCGTCGATTCCACGAGCTGGCTGCAAAGCCGGTTCACCTCGTCGTAGTTGCCGCGAACCGCAACCACGTTGGGGTCGAACACGCTGATGCTCACCACCTTGGCCGGCTCGAGGTCGACGGGAATGAAGACGAAGCACTCGAGCCCGGCGCGCGCGGCGTATGCGGCGACCGAGTTGGCCAGGTTGCCGGTGGAGGCGCACGCGATGGTCTCGAAACCGTGGGCGCGCGCCCAGCTGATCGCAACCGAAACCACACGATCCTTGAAGGAGTTGGTGGGATTCATGCTGTCGTTCTTCAGGTAGAGGTTGCGAAGCCCGAGCTCGGCGCCCAGCCGGTCGGCCTTGACCAGCGGCGTGAAACCTTCGCCGAGGCTCACCACCGGCGTCGAATCCTCGATCGGCAGCAGATCGCGATAGCGCCACATCGAGGGCGGCCCCTGCTCGATCCGCTCGCGGGTCACGCGCTTCTTCAACGCCGCGTAGTCGAAGACGACGTCCAGCGGCCCAAAGCACATCTCGCAGACATGCGTCGCCTGGAGCTCGTACTCCGCGCCACATTCGCGGCAGCGCAACCCGAGGAGCTTCGCCATCGGAACTCAGTTTAGAGTCAGGGATGACCCCAGCCGTTTCGAGGTCACCCGCGGCTGTCGCGAATCTCAAGCCACCATCTCAGCTCCTCGCCGGGCTCGAGGAGTGGCGGAGGCACTGCCGGATCGGGGTGGTCGTTTCCGCCGGTCGCGGGCTCGACTGCGACCTGGCGGTAGCCGCCGAGATCGCCGTTGCAGGCCCAGATCGCGACGTATGGCGTGAGCGAAGGACCCCAGGCAACTTCGACGGCCGATCCAGAGCGCCAGGCCAGCCTCACGTGGTCGACCGAGCCCGCCTGTAGGTGCAACTTGGTGCTCGTGCCCTCCGGCAGCTCAGAGATCGACCCGAAACCCTCGACAGTCATGCCCGCCTCGTACTGGAAAAGCGGGTGGGCGCACCAGTACGCGTACAGCGGATAGGCGCCCCAGTTCTGGTACACGTATTCGACACGAACCGCCTGCTCGCCGAGGGTGATTCGGCGCCGCAGCCGCCAGGGCAGCCGAATGCCCGAGCACTCCATCTCCGCCGAGGCTGCGGTCTCGGCCAGGACGGACCACGGGAGGCGCCAAGCTTCACCGTGGTCGGGGAGCTCCTGACCCGCCCAGGGGCCGGGGCCCGGATAGGGGCGCGGATCGACGGTTGGCACCATCTCGTCCCAGCCCCATGCGCCTGCCTCCACGAAGCCAGGGGCGTCCGGGTCGTCGACGCCGATCCCCTGGTCGAGGAGCTCATGCCCGCCAAGGCGCAGAGAGGTTACCCGCCCTCCACGCTCAGGCCTGATCGCCAGCTGCCAGGGGCCTCCGAGCAACCTCACGGCTTTGGATCGTAGTGTCGTTGCAGGATGAGAGCTCGAGGCCTGGCGATATCCGTTTGCCTCCTGTGCGCCTGCGCCCAGCCGGGGGCGCAGGCCCGACCCACCCCGAGCCCGGCCGCGTCGCCGATCGCCAGACCTGTCCCGTCCCCCTCCCCGACGCCGTCACCCGCCGCGCTCTCCCACGTGTTCGTCATCGTGATGGAGAACCACAGCTACTCCCAGGCGCTGCTGGGAAAGTACACGGCCAGGTTGGCGGCCGAGTTCCCCGTGGCCACCGACTACCACGGCGTCTCCCACCCCAGCCTTCCGAACTACCTGGCATTGACATCGGGCAACACGTGGGGAATCGCCGACGACGGCTACCACAAGCTGCCCGCAGGCGGTCTCGGCGCCGAGCTGTCGAAGGCAGGCATCGGGTGGCGGGCTTACATGGAGGGGATGACGCGCGGGTGTCTCGGCAGTCCCTACCCGTATGCGCTCAAACACAACCCCTTCGCCTACTACGGGAGCAGCTGCCCCCGACAGGTCGTGCCCTTCACCCAGTTCGCCGCCGACATGAAGGGCAACGTCCCGCGCCTGGTCTGGATCACTCCGGACCTGTGCCACGACGGCCATGACTGCTCGACGGCGATCGCGGACCGATGGCTGTCGCAGACGGTACCGAAGATCCTCGCGACGTCCGCGTGGCAGCAGAACGGGCTGCTGCTCATCACCTGGGATGAGGGCGAGGACAGCGCCAACCACGTGCTGACCCTCGTAATCCACCCGCACCCTGAGTCACTCACCAGCGGCCGCGCGTACGACCACTACTCCCTCCTGGCCACCATCGAGGATCGCCTTGGGGTCCCCCGGCTCGGGCTTGCCGCCCGCGCGAGGGCCATGACGGACCTGCTCGCCACCGCCCCGTGACGTCAGAGCGGCTAACCGGTCGCTCGAACCGCCCGCCGATCCCGCCTCACCGTATCCGTGAAGTGGGTGACCTCTGCCAGGAATCCCTCGTCGACGGTCACCCCAAGCCCAGGCCCTGTCGGAACCTTCAAGCGCCCCTCGACGAGCACGAACGGTTCGGTGATGTCGCGATGGTAGTAGCGGGCCGAGGCCGATGTGTCGCCGGGCAGGGTGAAGTTGGACATGGCCGCCATCGCGACGTTGCCGGCGCGCCCAAGACCCGATTCGAGCATGCCTCCCATCCAGACCGGTATCGCCTCCGCCGCGCATAGGTCGTGAATTCGTCGCGCCTCCAGGTACCCGCCGACCCGGCCCGGCTTGATGTTGATGACCTGGCATGCCCCGAGCTGGATCGCGTCAGCCGCCGCCTGCGCGGACGTGATCGACTCGTCGAGACAGATCGGTGTGCGGACCACTTTGGCCAGCTCAGCGTGTGCGAGCACCTGCTCCTCCGGCAGCGGCTGCTCGATCAGCAGCAGCTCGAATACGTCGAGCTCGGCCAGGTGCTTCGCATGCGACAGCGAGTACGCCGTGTTCGCGTCCACCTGCAGGGGCACGTCCCCGAATCGTTCGCGGACGGCTCGCACCGGCTCGAGGTCCCAGCCGGGCTTGATCTTCAGCTTGATGCGGCGGTAGCCCTGGTCGAGGTGGTCGGCGACCGTCTGTAGGAGCTCGGGGATGGACCGGTGGATGCCGACAGAGACGCCGCAGTCGACCTCGGACCTGACAGCGCCCAAGTACTGTCCGAACGATTGGCCGGTTGAGCGGAGCTGCGCGTCGAGGATTGCCATCTCGATTGCCGCTTTGGCCATCTGGTGACCGTGGACAGGCCGCAGCACGCCGGCCACGTCCTCCGCCGCCAGGCGATCGGATTCGAAGAGCCGCGGCAGCAGGTGATGCACGAGGACGTGCTGCGCCGCTTCGATGTACTCGGATGAATACGTCGGCTCCTCGGTCGCGACGCATTCACCCCAGCCCTCGCCCACGCTGGTGATGGCCTTGAGCAGCAGGATGTCCCGCTCGGTCTGGATTCCAAAGGAGGTCTCGAATGGAGCCACCAGCGGCAATCTGATCCGGCGCAGTTCGACTGCTTCGAGCGTGAGCGCGTTCACCCGATCGATGTTATCCGCCGAAGGCCGACAGGGCGAGCGCCGTCAGCCTGGCGTCGTCGTCGTCGCTCAAGTCGAGGTCCGCGGCCGCAACGTTTTCCTCCACCTGGCGCACGCTCGATGCGCCGGGGATCGCAACCACGTTTGGCTTTCGGATCAGCCACGCAAGGGCGACCTGCGCGTGGGTCGCTCCGAGCCGAGCGCCGATCTCGGCGAGAGCTGCGATCAGAGGTTGCGCGCGCAGGCGCGACGTGGCGCTGAAGTTGCCCCTCATGCGCCTGAAGTTTCGGGGCGGCGACTGCTGATACCTACCCGATAAGAGTCCCTGCGCGAGCGGGCTGTAGGCGATGATCAAGCGGCCTTGCTGCTGGGCCCACGGGAGCAGGTCGAGCTCGGGTGCGCGATTGACAAGGCTGAACTGCACCTGGTTCGAAAGGATCGGACCGCCGAAAGCTCGTTCCGCGGCCTGCCAGGCGTCGAGCGAATGGTTGCTGACGCCGGCGTGGCCCACCAATCCCGCGTCGACCAACTTCCTCATGCGCGGCATCGTCGAGCGCGGCGGAAAGAGGGGGCTCGGCCAGTGGAGCTGGTAGAGGTCGAGGTGATCGACGCCAAGCCGGCGGGCGCTTCCATGAGCGCGAGCGGCGACCTGGAACGAAAGGCCGACCGGGAAGAGCTTGGTGGCCAAGAACACGCTGTCGCGGCGGCCGCGGATCGCTTCGCCGACGATGCGCTCGGAACGTCCAATGCCATAGATCTCGGCCGTGTCGACGAGGTTCACGCCAAGCTCGAGCGCGCGCAGCAGGATCGCCCCCGCCTCTTTGCGCGCATATTCGCCGCCGTAGCCCCATTCGGTCGAGCCGAACTGCCAGGTCCCCAGCCCGATCGAGGAAAGACGCGCGCCCCCGACCTCGACGAACTTCATCGCGCGAGCTCCCCCAGGGCCAGGCGGTCGTAGACCATCTGCGACCACGATTCCATACCCAGGTAGTAGATGCGCATCTGCTCGAGCGTCAGCAGCTCTCCCGCCAGCTTGGTCGTCTCGCGGATAGCGATGTTCGGTGTATCACCCTCGACCAGGAACACGACCCCGAGATGAACCTTGGATACCGGTGACGACTCATCGTTGAGAAGACCGATCAGCTTCGCCTCGAAGCTGCCGTGGTAGATGACCTCCTCCTCCCACTCTCGCTTCAGGCCGTCCTGGATGGGATCACCGGCGTCGAGGTCGCCCGGGTTGATGTGGCCGCCCACTCCAAGCGAGTACTGCTTGCGCAGCCGCTTCTCCGACGAGGCGCGCAGGCGGTGAGTGAGGAAGTAGAGATCGCCGTGGCGGAACACGACGTACGGGATGATCTGCTGGTAGGCGGCGTCGTCCTCGACCTCTGATCGCGCCATGAAGAAGTGGCGTTCGCGGATCACCTTCTGGTGACGCTCGAGCCCATCACTCACGAAGCCGTGCCAGGCGCCGTCGGGAAAGATGTCGTCTCTCCTCACGCACAGCACCTGCTCGGATGCGGCGGTCACTGCCGCGTGGTGTCCATGACAGGATCCCCAACGATCATGACCGCGCTCATCAGATCATGCGCACAAGGCCGCGGCCGAAGACCGCGATCAGCTCGGCGGTGCGATCGATGTCGTCATCGCTCACCGGCAGGAAGTAGATCCACGCCGCGCGTTCGGTTTCTGTCGTGATCATCGTGCGGGCGGAATCCGAGGTCGGGTTGCCGCAGGGTCCTTCGGCGTCGGCCACGCAGATGCGACCTGCAACGTTCACCCGCTCCTTGCCGATCCCGGTGTAGCTCTCGCCCTCGGCGCCGAGCCTGACGACCAGCTCATCGCCCTTTACCTTGTCCAGGTCGTACAGCCCGACGGGTACCTGAAGCTGCACCGACATCACGTTGGCGACGTCGACCAGCGAATTCACCCTCGGCAGCGCCTCTCCCCTCTTGAGCCGGCGCAGCAGGGCCTCGGAGGAGGGCCTCACACGCGTCGGATCGATGCCGAAGCGCCTGTACAGGGCGCGCGCCGGACCGGCATCGCCGACCCCTCCAGACCTGACCGCCTGGTTGGCCCGCTTCACCTCCAGCGCGAAGTCCTCGCGCGGCTCCGTCACCTCGATCTCGTACAGCTCGAGGGTGACCAGCTCGATGTCCAGCTCGCATCGGACCTTCAACACAATGCTTCCAGCTGGTCGAAGAACCCCGGATAGGAGATCTCCACGCACTCGGCATCTTCGATCTCTGTGACGCCGCCGGCGAGCAGTCCGGCGACGGCGAGCGCCATCGCGACGCGGTGGTCGCCGTGTGAGCGCACCCGAGCGCCCTCCAGAGCGGAAGGCCCTTCGATGGTCCACCCGTCGTCAAGGGCGGTGACCGCGGCTCCCATCGCGGAAAGGCCCTCCGCCATCGCCGCGATTCGGTCCGACTCCTTCACGTGCAGCTCGGCCGCTCCCGAGATGCGACTCACGCCAGGGAGCTGGGTGCCCGCCACGGCGAGGATGGGCAGCTCGTCGATCATCTCCGCGGCCATGTCCCCATCGATGCGGAGAGGGCGCGGGCCGGATACCGCGCCCACCTCGAGATCGGCGACTGGCTCGCCTCCGATGAGCCGCTCGCCCGAGGCCTCGATCCTGAACCCGATTGCCCTCAGGAGGTCCAGGAACGCACTGCGCGTGGGATTGACGCCGGCGCCGGGCAGGCGCAGAGCGGAGCCAGGCACCAGGCCGCCCGCGACCAGCCAGAAGGCCGCGGCGCTCAGGTCTCCCGGGACCTCTATGTCAAGCGGCTCGAGTTTGTCGGCTTTGCCGACCTCGACCCTGTCACCCTCCGATCTAACCTCGACTCCCATCGACCTGAGCATCCGCTCGGTGTGGTCACGCGTTCGCACGGGCTCGATCACCACCGTGGCGCCTTCGGCGTAAAGGCCGGCGAGCAGCACGGCCGACTTGACCTGCGCGCTCGCCACCGGCATTCGGTACTCGATGCCGTGCAGAGGCAAGCGTCCCCCCACTCGAAGAGGAGGCCAATGCGCGTGGGCGCCCATTTCCATCAGTGGCTTGACCACGCGGTCCATCGGCCTTCGCGCCAGCGACTCGTCCCCGGTGAGCTCGCTGACGAAGCCCTGGGCCGCGAGCAATCCAGCGAGCAGCCTCATCGTGGTCCCCGAGTTACCGCAGTCGAGCGGTCCCGCCGCCTTGCGCACCCCGCCGAGCCCGAATCCGCGCACTGCCGATTCCTCTATGTCCGCGCCGAGCGCGCGCAGGCAGGAGGCTGTCGACTGCACGTCAGCCCCGGCCGAAAGGCCGTGAATGCGACTCCAACCGTCGGCCAGCGCGCCGAGGATCAACGCTCGATGAGAGATCGACTTGTCGCCGGGGAGACGAACCTCTCCCTCGAGCCGCCGAGCCTTCCGGACCGTCGCGATCACGCCGGCGGCGTTTCTCGTGACCAGCGCTCGCGAACGGACCTGGCTTCTTCGAAGAGCTCGACCAGGCGCGGATCGTCCGCATCCAGATGGCGCCTCAGGCGGCCCAGCGTGGCGCTGATGGCGTCCAACTGCTCCATCAGATGGACGCGGTTGGTGCGCGCGATGCCTGCGTACAGAGAGGGGTCGCCCGCCGCGAGGCGGCTCATGTCGCGAAAACCCGAGGCGGCCAGCTTCGACGCCTCCGGCCAGTCGGACCGGCCGGACAGGGACAGGACGTAGCCCACCGACAGGAGGAACGCGGCGTGGCTGACCCCGGCGACGAGCCTGTCGTGCGTCTCGGCATCCATCACAAGCGGGTGCGCGCCGACGGCCTCGACAAGCTCCGTCACCGCCGGGTCCGCACGGGTGAGGACCCACGCGGCGCCCTTGAAGATCGCGGCGTCGGCCGCGTCGATGCCGGCCATCTCCTTCCCGCACATCGGGTGACCGCCGACCAGGTCGATCCCCGCCGAGGACGCCCACTCCACGATGCTGCCCTTCGTGCTGGCCATGTCGGTGACAACCTTCCCGTCCACCAGGCCGCGCAGGTTCGAAAAGACCTGCCGCATGGCGAGGATCGGCACGGCAAGCACCACTATGTCCGCGATCTCGACCACGTCCAGCGCCTGGCTCGCCGAAGCGACGATCCCACGATCCAGCGCCTTTCGCGTCGTGGCGGCGTCGGGATCGCTGCCGACCACGACGACGTCGGGGCGGTTCTCCTTGAGCGCGAGTGCGAGCGAGGAGCCCATGAGGCCCAGGCCCACCACCGCGACAGCGGGCATGCCGGAGGGCTAGGCGAGCTGCTTGGCCATCGCGCCCAGCAGCCGGCGGAGGTCTTCCATCAATCGATCGAAGTTCTCGAAGTCGAGCGACTGGGCGCCATCCGAGAGCGCCTGGTTGGGGGTCGGATGAACCTCGACGATCAGCCCGTGGGCTCCTGCCGCCACCGCGGCGAGCGAGAGCGGCCGGACCAGGGACCAGCGGCCAGTCGCCTGAGAAGGATCGACGATGACCGGAAGGTGCGACAGCTCGCGTGCCAGAGGCACGGCGTTCAGGTCGAGAGTGAACCGTGTCGCCGTCTCGAACGTGCGGATGCCTCGCTCGCACAGGATCACGTCGCGGTTCCCCTGCGACAGCACGTACTCGGCCGCCAGCAGCCACTCCTCGATGGTCGACGACATGCCCCGCTTCAGCAGCACGGGCTTGCCGGAGCGCCCCGCCTCCTGCAGGAGGGCGTAGTTCTGCATGTTCCTCGTGCCGAGCTGGAGGATGTCGGCATAGCGCGCGACCAGCTCGACATCGCCAGGGGATACAACCTCGGTCACGACTTTGAGCCCCGTCTCGTCACGAGCCGTCGCCATCATCTTCAGCGCGGCCTCCCCGAGACCCTGGAACGAGTAGGGCGAGGTCCGCGGCTTGAAAGCCCCGCCACGCAGGATCTTGGCGCCCTGTGCGGCGACGTGCCTGGCGGTGTCGAGGAGCATCTCCTCGCCCTCGACCGAGCATGGTCCGGCCATCATCACCACCTCGTCGCCGCCGATCTTTATCCCCCCGACGTCGACGACAGTGTTGAGCGGACGAAACTCCCGGCTCGCCAGCTTGAAGGGCTTGGTGATCGGGATGATCTCGTGGATTGCGTTCAGGTGCGAAAACGCCTCCTTGTAGGCGTACGCGTTGCCTCCGATCACGCCAACCAGCGTTCGTTCCTCTCCACGCGACAGCTCGGTCTTGAGGCCGATCTCCTGGACGCGGTCGACCACCGCCTTGATGTCGGCTTCAGTGGCCGTATGGGTCATGACGATGATCACGGGATGAACGTTCCTTTCAGCGATTCGAGGTCGGCCTTGATCGCCCGCGCCCCGCGGAGATAGGCGAAACGCATCGCCGATTGCGGTTTGGCGGTGTTGTAGAGCAGAAGGATACGGATGCACATCGGTAGTCCGCGCGGGTTGGGCAGCCGCACGTCCATGTCATGGCCGCACAGCAGAGGCACCTCGATCCAGCCCAAGCGGCGGGCGGCGTACGCCGGAAACTCGGCAGTGAGGTCGTGCGTGGTCGTGAAGTAGGCGAAGCAGACCTCATCCTTGTCCAGGTCGTTGAGGCGCGTGAGCTCGGTCAGCAGCTCCGCCGTCGCCTCGGTTATCGCATCCGCCGTGTTGGCCTCCGCGGTGGTCGCGCCGCGTATCCCCCTCACCGGCATGCCTTCAGGAGCTCCTTCACGAGCACGACCGGGTCGGCGCCGCGATCGATCTCCGCGACGATCGCGCTGCCCACGACCGCGGCGTCGGCGCTTCCACGAAGCACCTTCATGTGCTCGGGGCGTGAGATGCCGAATCCTGCCGCCACCGGCAACTCGGTGTGCCCCCTGACCTGCGTTATGAGGTCCTTCATGCCGGGCGGCAAATCCTTTCGAGCACCGGTGATGCCGGTGACCGTCACGCAGTAGACGAACCCGCTCGAGTGCTCACAGATCGATTGAAGGCGCTGGGCCGACGTGGTCGGCGCGACCATGAAGACCGTGTCGAGTGATGCGGACCGCAACCAGCCGGCCACCGGCTCGGACTCCTCCACAGGAAGGTCAGGCACGATGACGCCGGATACCCCGGCCTGCGCGGCCTCGGCCGCGAATTTCCTCGGGTCGTATGCAAGGATCGGGTTGATGTAGGTCATCAGCACGACAGGCGTTCCCTCGCTCGCGATGGCCGCCGCGACCTCGAGGCAGCCGGCCACCGTCATGCCGTGCTCGAGGGCGATCTGCCCGGCCCGTTGGATCACGGGACCGTCGGCGAGCGGGTCCGAATGCGGTATGCCGATCTCGAGCGCCGCAATACCCGACGTCGCCAGCCTCTTTCCCACCTCGATCGAGCGTTTGCGATTTGGATGCCCGCCCATCATGTAGGCGACGAGCTTCAGATCCTTGTCCGCTCTAAGCGCTCGATCCAACCGCACGCGCTCAGACACCATCGACCGAATCCATATCCTTGTCGCCGCGGCCCGACAGGCAGACCAGGATTCTGCCCCCGGGGCCAAACTCGCGGGCCATGACGCCTGCGTGGTGCAGAGCATGAGATGGCTCCAGCGCAGGCATGATGCCCTCCAACCTCGTGCAGAGCTTGAACGCAGCGATTGCGTCCTTGTCGGTGACCGCCACGTAGTCGACTCGCTCGGAGTCGCGCAGGAACGAGTGCTCCGGACCCACGCCTGGGTAGTCGAGGCCCGCGGAGACGGAGTGGGTCGGCAGGATCTGGCCGTCGCCGTTCTGGAGAACGTACGAGTAGGCGCCATGAAGCACTCCGGGGCGACCTGCCACGAGCGAGGCTGCGTGACGGCCGCTGCGCACTCCCTCCCCCGCGGCCTCAACTCCGACGAGCGCGACATCCTTGTCGTCGAGGAACGCGGTGAACATCCCGATGGCGTTGGATCCGCCGCCGACGCAAGCGATCACGACGTCGGGGAGCTTTCCGTCGACCGAGAGGTACTGCTCACGAGCCTCGTCGCCGATCACCCGCTGCAGATCGCGCACCATCTCCGGGTATGGGTGCGGTCCGACGACCGAACCGATGATGTAGTGGGTGGTCCCCACGTTGGTGACCCAGTCGCGGATCGCCTCCGTGGTGGCATCCTTGAGCGTTTTCGTGCCAGATGTGACCTCGACGACCTCCGCTCCGAGAAGTTTCATCCGCCGCACGTTCATCGACTGCCGGCGCATGTCCTCGGTGCCCATGTAGACGGTGCACTCGAAGCCGAAGCGGGCGCAAACAGTCGCCACGGCCACGCCATGCTGGCCCGCGCCAGTCTCCGCGATGATGCGTTTCTTACCCATCCGGAGCGCCAGCAGGGCCTGGCCAACGGCATTGTTCAGTTTGTGGGCGCCGGTGTGGCACAGGTCCTCGCGCTTGAAATGGATGTGCGCGCCACCGAAATGCGCGCTCAGCCGGGTGGCCGCATACAACGGCGTGGGCCGGCCGACAAACGCCCGGCGGTGGCCCGCCAGCTCGAGCTGGAACTGGGTGTCGGCCTTGGCCTCGTGCCAGACGTCCTCGAGCTCCAATAGGGCGCCCATCAGCGTCTCCGGCACGTATTGCCCGCCGTAAGCGCCGAAACGCCCCCGTTCGGGGTGACTCAACTCAGCACCTCGGCAATGCGGACGGCGTGCACGAAGGCCTTCACCTTGTCGGGGTCCTTGACCCGAACCTCGGACTCGACCCCGCTCGAGACGTCGACGCCGTACGGCTTGAAGCTGCTCACGACCTTGCCCACGTTACCCGGTTCAAGACCGCCGGCGATGAAGACCTTCCTCGTCGACAGAAGCTCGCGCGCGCGGTCCCAGTCCCAGGTGCGGCCCGTCCCACCTCGCTGGTCGGCCGACCAGGAATCGAGCATGATCGGGTCCGGCCAGGCATCCGCGTCGGGCACGTGGCCCTCTTTGACCTTCAGCACTTTCATCACCGGCCGGCCGCCGTCATAGCCGGGCGGCTCCGAGCCATGAAGCTGCAGGAGGTCGAGCCCGACGAAGTCCGCGATCTGCCGCACCTCATCAGGCTCCTGGTCGATGAACACTCCCACGATCGTCGGTCGCAGCGACAGGCCCTCGACGATCGCCCGGGCCTCCTCCGGGGTGATGTGACGCTGGGACGGGCAGAAATGAAAGCCGATCAGGTCCGCACCTGCTTCAATCGCCGCCTGCGCCGCGGCCGGGTCGCAGATGCCGCAGATCTTCACCTGGATCGTCATGCCGACGCGAGCTCTCTGATGTGCGCGGCGGGGTCCGCGGCGCGCATGAGCGACTCGCCGACGAGGATGGCGTCGGCGCCCGCCTCGCGCATGCGGCGCGCGTCCTCGGGCGTGTGAATGCCGCTCTCCGAGACGAGCACCACATCTCGCGGGATCACCACCCGCAACCGCTCTGTGAGCCCTAGGTCGACCTTGAAGGTGCGCAGGTCGCGATTGTTCACGCCGATCACCTGGGCTCCCGCCTTGATTGCGGTATCGACCTCGCGCTCGTCGTGCACCTCGACCAGGGCAGCGATCCCGCGGCCGTGCGCGACACGCAGCAGCTCGGCCAGCCGCTCCGGGGCGAGCGCGGCGACGATGAGGAGCACGGCATCGGCACCAGCCGCCCGGGCCTCCCCGATCTCGTATGGATCGGTCACGAAGTCCTTGCGCAGGATCGGGAGATCAGTCGCAAATCGGGCGGCCTCGATATGCTCTGGCCTGCCGCCAAAGCTCGCCATGTGGGTCAGCACCGAGATCGCGGCTGCGCCGCCCTCCGTATACGCGCGGGCGAGCTCGGCCGGCCTGTAGTCCTCCGCAAGGACCCCCATGCTGGGAGTCCGCTGCTTCATCTCCGCGATGACTGCCAGGCCCGGTCGCCGGAGAGCGCCAACGAAATCCTTCGGCGTGTGCGCATGAATGGCACGCTCGAGGTCGTCCCCGGTGATCAGCGCCCGGCGACGCTGCATGTCCAGCCTGGCCTCGGCGACAAGACGGGCCAGGATGTCCTCTGAAGGAGTCACTCCTGCGAGATTGTGGCCCAGCGCTGGAGGACCTCGCCCGCGCGCCCCGAGTCGATCGCGTCAGCAGCGGCTCCAAGCCCGTGCTTCCAATCCCTGGCAAGGCCTGCCGCCTGGAGCGCGGCCGCCGTGTTGAGGAGGACGACGTCTCGCCGCGGACCTGTCGCCCCGTCGAGGACGTCGCGGGCGATGCGAGCGTTCTCCTGCGGACCGCCTCCGCGCATCGCATCGATCGGCGCATGCGCCAGGCCGAGGTCGGCGGGGTCGAGCTCGTATTCCTTGCGGCGACCGTCGATCTCGATCACGTGGGAGGGCCCGCTAACCGAGAGCTCGTCCATGCCGTCTCCGGCGTGAAAGACGATGACCCGCTCGACGCCGAGCCTCACCAGGACTTCGGCCATCTTGCCGGCGATGGTCGAATCCGCCACGCCGAGGGCCTGGTACCTGGCCCCGGCGGGATTGCACAGGGGACCGAGCACGTTGAACACAGTGCGCAGGGCGAGCTCGCGCCGGGGCACGCCGGCGAAACGAAAGGATGGATGAAAGATCGGCGCGAACAGGAACCCGATCCCGGCCTGCTCGATGCACCTGGCAACGCCTTCGGGGGCGAGGTCGATCTTCACGCCAAGCTGCTCCAGCACGTCGGCCGACCCGCAGATCGACGAGGACGCGCGGTTGCCGTGCTTGGCCACGCGAGCGCCGCAAGCAGCGGCGACGATGGCCGACAAGGTCGAGATGTTGAAGGTCGAGAGCCCGTCGCCGCCGGTGCCGCACGTGTCGACGAGATCGCCCTCCACCGTGATCGGAGTCGCCATAGCGCGAGCGGTGCGGGCAAAGCCCGTGAGCTCGTCGACTGTCTCTCCCTTCATGCGGAGAGCGACCAGGAAGCCGGCGATCTGCACGGGCGTCGCGTCGCCGCGCATGATCCCTTCGAAGGCCGCGGACGCCTCGGCCTCGGTCAGAGACTCGCACCTGACCAGCTTTGAGATCGTCTCTATCACGCCGTC
>JBGOTG010000016.1:0-20492 GCA_041476405.1 Candidatus Dormibacteraceae bacterium
ATCGACTATCACGCTCCGGCCGGTATAGGTGGCGCCGATCATTCCGCCGATCGCCACGTACATCGTGTTGTCGATCGCGCGGGCGCGCGCGAGGACGCTGAGGTGTTCTTCCTTGAGCGGACCGGCAACCCACGCGGCCGGCGCCACGAGCACGTCGGCGCCGCTGTTCGCTGCTCCTTCGATGAAGCCGGCAAATCGGATGTCGTAGCAGATAACCACCGCCACCATGAAACCGTCCACCCCGACCAGGAGGGGATCCCCGTCGCCCCGTCGGAAGCGATCCGACTCGGTCTCCCCGAAAGCGTCGAACAGATGGCGCTTGCGGTACACGCCCGCCACGCCCTTCGCGGGGTCCACCACGATGGCCGAGTTGTAGATGAGGCGATCGTCGGGTATCGACTCGAACATGCCGGCCACCACCGTCAGCTTGTGGCGGGCGGCGAGCTCGGACAGCGCCTGCACGAACCGCCCGTGGATCGGTTCCGCCACGCTTTGAAGGTCGTCGGTCGCCAGCCCGAAGTCACACATGGCGCCCTCTGGAAACACGACAAGCTGCGCGCCGGCGTCAGCTGCCCGAGCAGTGAGCTCCGTGATTCGCTGGAGGTTGGCCGCCTTGTTCATCCCCGCGCCAAACTGCGCCACGGCGATTCTCATGTGCGCCCCACCATACGCTCGCTCAACGCCGTCAATCCCTCGCCGCGAGGCGGGCCTCTGCCGCCGCCACCAGGCCGGCGAACAGACCGGCAGCCCACCGCTCCTTCGTGGCCAGCTCCTCCGGATGGCACTGGATGCCGAGGACGAACTCGTGAGATGGCAGCTCCACGCCCTCGACCAGGCCGTCGGAGGAACGCGCGACCGCGCGAAGCTCGCCGCCAAGGTCCCTGATGGCCTGGTGGTGAAGGCTGTTGACCTCCAGGTGAGGGGTGCCCAACGTCCGCGCCAGCAGGCTGTCGGGCTCGACCTCGACCTCGTGGATCGGGCCATCGCGCGGTTCCTGGTGGTGCGACACGCGGGCCGCGTCCTCGACCTGCACGTCCTGCCACAGCGTGCCGCCGCACGCGACGTTCAGAACCTGAATGCCCCGGCAGATCCCGAGCACAGGAAGACCATCCGCCAGCGCCCAGTCCGCGAGCAGGAATTCGACCTCGTCGAGCTCCGGGTCTACAGTCAGGTGGCAATCCTCCCGGAGGACCGCTCCATACCGGCGCGGCTCGACGTCGACGCCACCGGGGAGGAGCAGCGCGTCGATGTGCTCGTACAGGCGCCGCAACCGGTGAGGATCGGCGACGATCGGTATCGGAAGCGCAACCCCGCCTGCGGCCTCGATGGCGTCGAAGTAGGTTCGGTTCAGCGCCAGCTTCGGTGGAAAGCGAGAGCTGACGAACGGGCGCAGCGTAACGCCGACCACCGCTGTCATCTAGTGGACTGTAACGGCCAGAGCTCCAGATATGGCCGGGGTACGGTCCACTAGAGGCGCTCGAAGCCGCGAATGCGCTCCCAATCGGTCACCGACGACTCGAACGCGGCGAGCTCGATGTCAGCCCGGTGCACGTAGTGGTCGACGACCTCCCCGCCGAATGACCTGCGCGCGACCTCGCTGCCGTCAAACAGGTCTCTGGCCGCGCGCATCGAATGAGGCACGTGCGGATGCGAGCCTTCGTATGCGCTTCCCTTGGTCGCCGGTTCGAGCTTCAGCTCCGAGTCGAGGCCGTGGAGGCCTGCCGCGATCATCGCGGCGACCGCGAGATGGGGGTTGACGTCGGCGCCCGGCAGGCGATTTTCGATATGGAGACCCTCGCCATGCCCGATCACCCGCATCGCGCAGGTCCGGTTGTCATTTCCCCACGCGACCGCTGTCGGTGCGAACATGCCCGGCACGTAGCGCTTGTATGAGTTCACCTGCGGGGCGAAGAGCAGCGTCATTTCGCGAAGGCACGCCAGCTGGCCGGCGAGGAAACGGTGGAAGAGCGCCTCGTCGTGCGCGAAGACGTTGGTACCCTCGGCGCCCGTCAGCGACAGATGGATGTGACATGAGCTGCCCTCGCGCTGGTCGAACTTCGCCATGAAGGTGATCGCCATGCTTTCCTGTGCGGCGATCTCCTTCGCGCCGAGCTTGTAGATGACCTGGTCGTCGCAGCTTCCGAGGGCAGGTCCGTACCGGAAGTTGACCTCGTGCTGCCCAAGGTTGCATTCGCCCTTGGAGCTCTCAACGTTCATCCCGGCGGCTTCCATCGAGTTGCGGATGCGCCTGACCAGCGGTTCGATTCCGGTGGTGTCGAGCAGGGCGTAATCGACGCTGTACGGAGTCCCCTTGGCGAGGTTGCGATAGCCCGACTCCCAAGCGTCGCGATACGACGTCCGAAAGATCATGAACTCGAGCTCGGTGCCCACCTGTGCGTGAAGACCGCGAGCAGCCAGCCGCTCGAGCTGACGTCTCAACACCTGGCGTGGCGAAACCTCGATGGGCTCGCCGTCCTCCTTGTGTGCATCGGCCAGCACAAGCGCGGTGGCCGGCTGCCAGGGGATCAAGCGGAGCGTAGACAGGTCGGGCCTCAGCTGGAAATCACCGAAGCCGCGGTTCCAACCCGCCAAGCCGTAGCCCTGCTGCGGTGACATGTCCACATCGGTGGCGAGCAGGTATTCGCACGATTCCGCCCCGTGCTGAACCGCCGATTCGAGAAAGTGGCGGCCCGTCAAGCGCTTGCCGACCAGGCGTCCCTCCATGTCGACGAGCGCCAGCACTACGTTGTCGATCGACCGATCGGCCACCGCGCGCTCGAGGGCTTCGATCGTCAGCGGCGCGTTGAGGGGCGCGCCGTCGGACGCCGCCTGGTGCTCGGTTTCGGAGTGGGCGCGAACCTGGTCTCTTTTTTTCATGGCGTGGTTGAAAGGAAGACGTTCTTCAGCTCGGTGTAGTGCTCCAGCGCGTGGGGGCCGAGCTCGCGCCCGATCCCTGACTGCTTGAACCCACCGAACGGCGTGGTCACCCGCACCGACGTGTTCGAGTTGACGGAGATCGTGCCGGTATCCAGCCCGCGCGCGACCCGCATCGCGCGACCTGCGTTATTCGTCCAGATCGAACCCGACAGGCCGTAGACGGTGTCGTTGGCGATTCGGATGGCGTCGGCTTCGTCCTCGAAGGGAATGACTGTCGCGATGGGGCCGAAGATCTCCTCCCGCGCGGCACGATCCGTGTTCGCGACCGGCGACAGGACGGTCGGTGGGAACCAGTATCCGGGGCCGCTCGGGGCGCTGCCCCGGAAGGCCACGGGGGCCCCGTCGTCAAGGTAAGAGGCGACCTTTGCGCGGTGCTCCGCGGAGATCAGCGGGCCCATCTCCGTCTTCTCGTCCAGCGGGTCCCCGACCTTGAGGGCCTTGATCGCGGCCTCGAATGCGTGCATGAACCTGTCGATCGCAGAGCGCTCGACGAGGATTCGCGATCGGGCGCAGCAGTCCTGGCCAGCGTTGCCGAACACCGCAAGTGGGGCCGATGCCGCAGCCCGCTCCAGGTCCGCGTCCGCGAACACGATGTTGGCGGACTTCCCGCCGAGCTCCAGCGTCACGCGCTTGATCGAGGCCGCCGCGAGCGCGCCGATTCGCTTGCCGACCTCGGTCGAGCCGGTGAACGCCACCTTGGCGACGTCGGGGTGCTGGACCAGCCGCTCCCCGACGGTTCGCCCGGCGCCGACGACGACGTTCAGCACCCCCTCAGGGAGGCCTGCCTCGAGGGCGATGCGGCCGAGCTCGACTGCGGTCAGCGGCGTCAGCCCGGCCGGCTTCAGGACCACCGTATTGCCGGCGGCCAGCGCCGGGCCGACCTTCCAGGCAGCGATCGGGAGGGGGAAGTTCCAGGGCACTATCAGCGCGACCACCCCCAGTGGTTCGTGGAATGTCATGTCGACGCCGCCGTTGACGGGGATCGTGTCGCCCAGAAGGCGCTCCGGCGCTCCGGCGTAGTAGTTGAAAACGTCCACGACCAGGCCGACCTCGCCGCGCGCGTCGCCGATCGGCTTGCCGACGTTGCGCGCCTCGAGCCGGGCCAGCTCCTCCGAATGCTTGTCGATCGCCGCCGCGATGCGGCGCATCAGATTGGCCCGGTCCTTTGGGGCCAAAGCCTTCCAGGCGGGGAAGGCGGCCTTGGCGCGGGCCACCGCCCGGTCGGCGTCCTCGACAGTGGCCTCCTGCAGCTCCGACAGCACCTGCTCGGTCGCCGGCTCGATGACCCTCAGCATCCCGGTCCTGGCAGCCATTTCCCTTTCCCCCGTGAACACGCGGCAAATGGGCCTGTATGTGGTCCTTTGCAATGATAGTATCGACCCACTTCGAGTCTTTATCGCCCGAGGTAGGCCGCAGTGGCGCAGCTTTGGAGGGCGGCGGGATGGCCGGAGCAAGGGAAGCCGTGGTTGTCAGTCAGTCGACGCACGTCCTCCCCCTGGAATTCAACCGGCGCTATCCGGTCGTGGTCAAGGGCGACGGCGTCTGGGTGGAAGACGCTTCAGGCAAGCGCTATCTCGACGCCATGAGCGGCGGCTCGATGGCGGCGACCCTCGGCCACGGGCGGCACGACATCATCGCCGCTGCCCGCGCCCAGGCGGAAAAGCTCGCGTACGTGCACAACGAACGAATGACGAACCCGGCGCAGGAGCAGCTCGCGCACGAGCTCGCCGGCGTGGCTCCCGAGGGATTCACGCGGGTCCGGTTCGTCACCGGCGGGGCGGAGGCGAACGAGATGGCGATCCAGATCGCCCGGCGCTACCACGTCGACAGGGGTGATGCCAAGCGCTGGCAGGTGATCTCTCCGGCGCAGGCCTATCACGGACCGACGATGGCCACTCTCGCGCTGACCGGGCGGCCGGGGCTGAAGCGGCCCTTCGAGCCCTACATGTCCGACCACCTCCACATCCCACCGAGCACGTGGCGCTTCGACCCCACAGGCGAGCAGGCGCTGGAGGCCCTCGACCGCGTTCTCGAGGCTGCAGGCCCTGGTGCAGTGTCGGCCTATTTCTGCGAGCCGGTCAGCGCGGCCGCGCTGCCCGCGTACAGCCCGCCGAAGCGGTTCTGGGAAGGTCTGGCCGAGCGCCGCGAGCGCCACGGCTTCCTGATCTGCTTCGACGAGATCGTCACCGGGGTCGGCCGCACCGGCCACTGGTTCGCGGCCGAGAGCCTGCCGATCGTCCCCGACATCATCGCCACCGCCAAGGGGCTGGGCGCGGGCTACACCGCGATCGGAGCCGTGCTCTGCCGGCAGCACGTGTACGAAGCGATCGCCGCGGGCTCGAGGAAGTTCACCCTCGGCCACACGTGGGATGGAGCTCCCCTTTCGTGCGCGGTGGGTCTGAAGGTCATCGACGTCCTCAAGAAGGAGGGCCTGATCGAACGAGTTCGCGAGCGCGGCCCACGGCTGCGGCAGGAGCTGGCCGACGCGCTGAAGGGGGTGCAGCTCGTGCACGAGGTGCGCGGTCGCGGATTCCTGCTGGGCGTGGAGTATGTCGATCCGCGCGACGGCAAGGCCTTCCTTCCGCCTGAGCTGCGGACTGCGGGGAGGGTGGACGACGTCGCCTTCGAGCACGGCCTGATCACCTACTCGACGATGCCCACGCGAGACGGGTTCGCCGGCGACCAGTCGCTGTTCGCGCCTCCCTTCACCACCACCGACACCGAGCTGGCGGAGATGGTCGAGCGCTTCGCCGCCGCGGTCCGCATCGTGGCGAAGGAAGTCGAGGCCAAGCTCGAGCCGAGGCCGGCCTGATGGCGGCCTCGAAGTTCAAGGCGTTGATCATCCAGCACGAAGAGCCGACGCCGCCCGGCCTGCTTGGCGAATGGCTCGACGAGCAGGGCGCCGACATCGACATCTTTCGAATCGACCTCGAAGAGAAGGTGCCCGACGCGCGCGAGTATCAGCTCATCGCCTCGCTCGGCTCGGAGTTCGCCGCCTTCGACGATTCCATTCCGTTCGTCCATCGCGAGTCGGAGCTCATCCGGCAGGCCGCCGCGCACGACGTGCCGGTGCTCGGCCTGTGCTTCGGCGGCCAGCTGATGGCGCGCGCCCTTGGCGGCACGTCGTTTCGGTCCGACCGCTCGGAGATCGGCTGGCTTCCAGTGCGCACGAAGGATCCCGACCTCGTCTCCGAGGGCCCATGGTTCCAGTGGCACTTCGACAGCTTCACAGTGCCACCGGGGGGCAGGCTCATCGCGGACACCGAAGTGGGGCCCCAGGCATACGTCATCGGTCGAAGCCTCGGCCTGCAGTTCCATCCCGAGGTCACGCCCGAGATCATGGACAGCTGGGTCCGCGCCTACCGTCACGAGCTCGATGGCGACGGCGTCGACCCTGACGCGCTCCTGGAGGAGACCCAGCGGCAGGCTCCGGCGGTGCGCCGCAGGACCATGCAGCTCTTCAACCGCTTCCTGGAGAACATCGCCCGCGTCGGTTCGGGAGCGACCCATGGCGGTTAAGGAAGCCCGCCGCAGCAACGGGTCAACCGCCTCGACGCTGCGCTTCGAGCGCATCCACCAGCTGCGCGCCCACGAGTACGTGGCCGAGCAGATACGCCGCCACATCGCGCTCCGCCTCATCAAACCGGGAGAGGCGCTGCCCGCGGAGCGCGAGCTCGCGGTCATGTTCGGCGTCGGAAGGCCGACCATCCAGCACGCTCTGCGGCTGCTCGAGGCGAGCGGGATGGTCGAAGCCCGTCGCGGGCGCTCCGGCGGCACGTTCATCACAGGCCACGGCCAGGATTCCCTCGCAGCCGACGACCTGATCCACCGCGTGATGCGCCAGCGCAAGGAGCTCGACGACCTGCTCATGTATCGGCGCATCGTCGAGCCTGGCGTGGCCCGAATCGCAGCTACGACACGCCGGGCGGCCGACCTCGGCGAGATGCGGCGTGCGATCCGTGGAATGGTGGCAGCGACGAGCGAGCCGGACTACATGCGCCACGACACCGACTTCCACATCGCTGTCGCGCGGGCCACGGGCAACACGCTCCTGACGCGCGCGATCGAAGAGATCCGGATGCGGCTCAACGACGCGATGACGCTCCTGCCGGAATCCGACGCCTGGCACAAGCGGATCTCCGGCGAGCACGAGGAGCTGCTCGCAGCGATCGAGAACAGGGACGCCGACGCGGCGGAAACGCTCATGCAGGAACACGTCGCCAACAGCGAACAGGGTTTGCGCGCCGTGCTCGCCGCCATCAGGCGGCGCGGCGTCTGGAAGTAGGGGAGGGGTCGGGTGCAGGGCACGATCCGCGCCGACGAGACCAATGTCTTCCCTCGTTTCCTGGATCTCGCGTATCCAAACGTCGAACGCGGGCAGGGCGTCTGGCTCGAGACGACCGACGGGCACAGGATTCTCGACGCATGCTCGGGTGGCGCGATGGTGGCGTGTCTCGGTCATGGGGTCCGCGAGATCGCCGACGCAGCCGCCGCACAGGCCGAGCGCATCGCGTACTTCTACAACCACCACTTCACGAACCACCCACAGGAGGAGCTCGCGGATCGCGTGCTCGAGGTGGTGGCCCCCGAGATGGCGCGGATCAAGTTCGCCTCCGGCGGCTCCGAGGCCAACGAGACCGCGGTCCGGCTCGCGCGCACGTACCACGTCGATCGGGGACAGCGCGAGCGCTGGCGGATCATCTCGCCGGCCCAGGCCTACCACGGCGCGACGCTGGGCACGCTAGCGCTCAGCGGTCGCCGCCGCTCGCTGCAGTACCCGTATGCCGAGTACATGCCGGGGTACCTGCACATCACGCCCTCAACGCCACGCTTCGACCCCACCGGCGAGAGAGCCCTCGCGGAGCTCGATCGAGCCTTGAAAGAAGACGGCCCCGAAACCGTGTCGGCATTCTTCTGCGAGCCCGTCAGCGCAGCGGCGCTGCCTGGCTACTCGCCACCCGATCGTTTCTGGGACGGGCTGGCTGAGCGCCGCGAGAAGCACGGATTCGTCGTCTGCTTCGACGAGATCGTCACCGGGCTCGGCCGTGTCGGCGGCTGGCTCGCTGCCCATCAGCTGCCCATCGAGCCGGACATCGTGACCATCGGCAAGGGACTCGGGGCCGGCTACACCCCGCTGGCCGCCGTGCTGTGCCGGGAGAAGATCTACGACGCCATCGCGGAGGGCTCCGCGGAGTTCGACCTCGGCCACACCTGGGATGGCGCCCCGCTGCCGTGCGCGGTGGGCCTAGCGGTCCTCGACTACATCGTTCGGCACGACCTCGTAGACCGGGTGCGCGAGCGCGGCCCGCGACTTCGGCAGCAGCTAGAGGCCGCGTTGAAGGGATCCCGAATCGTCGGAGAGGTTCGCGGCCGCGGCTTCCTCCTCGGCGTGGAGCTGGTCGACCCGCGCGACGGCAGCTCGTTCCTGCCCGACGAGCTCGATGTCGCCACCGTGGTCGACGACACCGCGTTCGAGCTTGGACTGCTGGTCAGCTCGACGCACTCGACTCCCGACGGCTACGCCGGCGACGAGGTGCTCCTCGCCCCGGCCTACACGAGCACCGACGAGGAGCTGGACGAGATGGTTTCCCGATTCAAGGCGACCATCGAGGCGGTTGAAGAGGCGGTCGCGAAAAAGCTGTGAGCACCATCGACGCCGCGGCCAAGCCGGCTCGACGGATGGAATCCGCGAGCGCGCCGGCGGCCGGCGGCGGCGAGTTCATCCTCCTCGGCATGCCCGATGTCAACGGGTCGATCCGCGGCAAGGCCCTGAGGCCTGCCGCCTTCGAGTCCGCGCTGCGCCATGGCACTGTGATGACCGACCTGCTGCTGGGCCTGGACCCGACAGACACCCCGATCACCGACTACGTCAAGTTCGGCATCCGATCAGGCGCAGGCGACCTGCTGGTGCGCCCGGAAGCCGACACGCTCCACGACCTGACGTGGAGGCCCGGCTGGAAGGTCTGCCTGGCCACCCCGAGCTGGCCGGATGGCAGCCCATGCGAGCTCGCGACCAGGGACGTCCTGCGCCGGGTGCTCTCCGGCCTCTCGGAGCTTGGCTTTGAGGCTGTGGCAGCGGCGGAGTACGAGCTGAGGTTGTGGGACGCCGAGTCAAAGCCCCTTTCGAGCGGGCTGAGCTACAGCCTGGGCGAGCTCGGCGGGTTCGACGCTTTCATCCGCGCATTGGTGCCGGCCCTCGAAGCGCTGGGCGTCGACCTGTCAGCCGTGCACACGGAGGCGGGGCCGGGCCTCCTGGAGCTCAACCTCGGCGCGCGGCCCGCCTTGCGTGCAGCCGACGACGCAGCCCTCACCAAGATGGCGGTCAAGGACCTGGCGGCCACCATGGGCCTGCGTGCCAGCTTCCTGGCCAAGACCGCGCCCGGCGAGGAGGGATCCAGCGGACACATCCACCTTTCGTGCTGGAGCGACGGGGCCAACGCATTTCGAGCCACCGACGGCAAGGCGCTGCCCGCGTCGCTCCGTTCTGCGATCGCCGGCGTGCTGGAGCATCTGCCTGCCGCCTCGCTTCTCATGAATCCCACGATCAACTCGTACAAGCGCCTGGTGCCGGGCTACTTCGCGCCGGTCAACGCAAGCTGGGGGGTGGAGAACCGCTCCTGCGCAGTGCGAGCGATCGTGAGCAAGGATCACCCCGAGCTGTGCCGGCTGGAATGCCGTCGACCCGGCGCCGACGCCAACCCGTACCTCGCGATCGCCGCGGTGGTCGCGGCCGCGGCCGACGGCATCAAACGCCGGCTCACCCCGCCTGCCGCGATCGAAGGCGACGCCTATGCGCGGGGCGAGCTGCCAGAGCTGCCGGGATCGCTCGAGAGCGCGATCCAGGCCTTCCAGGCGGACGACGCCTTCCGCCGTGCCCTCGACGAGCGCTTCAGCGACTACTTCGTGATCTCGCGCGCCTGGGAGGTCAAGGCTTTCCGCCAGACGGTCACCGACTGGGAACGCGACCGCTACATGAGGACCGTCTAGCGATGGCCCGGCTCATCTCCCTCATCGCCGAAGGCGCCGGAGCGCAGCAGAAGGACAATCTCTGCGGTCCGTTCTGGGCCGCGCGCGTCCTCAATGAATCGGGATTTTCGTCATGGGACGGAGAGCCGATCGACGAAGACCTGGTCGCGCTCCGTGCCGGCACCGTGCTGCCCGACGCCCACACCGATGCGGGTGTGCCGCCCGGCGCGGTCAGCCACGCGGCCTACCGATACGCGCTGCCGACTGCTCCGATCGAGCGTTCTGGCACGTCCGCGGCCGCGCTGGGGCGGGTCATCGAAGCAGCCTCGGTGGGCGCGCTACGCTGCCTGCCGCTTCGCGGGGTCTGGAACGCGGACCGTGTCGAGCGCCTGGTGGACGAGGCGCGAGACCTCGGCGCTCGGCTGATCGCCAACCTGCGTACCGGCCGGCTGTGGGGCAGCTGGCCGCCGTTCGGCGTCCTGCTTGCCGAGCTTGAGGGCCGCCCGGTCCAAGATCCCGCTCCGGATTGGGACGTGGGGCATTTCGTTGAGCTCGAGATGCTGATTCGCGGCCCGCTTCGCTCGCTGGTGGTGGTGCACGACTCGTATCTGCAACTGGGGTGGGACGGGCGCCACCTGCAGCCACCGCGAGTCCTGGCAGCTGCATTGCTGCGCGGCGACGGGCGCGAAGGTGGCGTGCTGGCGGTGGTGCCGCAGGCGCGCGTCGAAGCTGCTCTGGCGGTGGCCGCCGAGATCGGCCTGGACATACGCACCTGGAACAACGGAACCGGGAGTTGATGCCAGCGTGATCGCCGAAGACAAGTCCGTATCGGTCGAGCAGGTTCTCGCCAACTGGAGAGAGCGCGGCATCCGCAACGTTCGCTTCGAGCTGCCCGACATGCACGGCACCAGCCGGTCGAAGATCGTCCCGATCGACCACGCGGCCCGCTACGCGAAGAACGGTCTCAACATGTACGGCGGCGCTGCCGTGCTGGACACGCGTTCAGACGTCGTGCCCGGCACTCTCTACAACGAAGAGGTCGGGTATGCCGACCAGATGCTGCGCCCCGACCCGTCCACCGCCGCGGTGGTGCCATGGGCCGAGGCGACGGCGCGGTTCATCTGCGACGCGTCGTGGCAGGATGGGCGGCCGCTGGCGGCCTCGCCACGCCACGTTTTCAAGCGGGTTCTCGACAGGTGCCACGAGCTCGGCTTGGAGCCGGTGATCGGGACGGAGTGCGAGTTCTACCTGCTCGACCCCGAAAGCCACAAGCCGCTGTTCAGCGGCTACCACATCTTCAACTCGGTTCGAAACACCTGGGTGCCGGCGATCGACCGCATCCTCGACCAGATGCGCGATTTCGGTATCGACATCATCACCGCAAACTGTGAGTACGCCGGCTCGCAGTGGGAGATCAACTACATGCCGGGCCGGGGGATGACCGGCCCTGATCGGGCCTTCAGCTTCAAGAACGGCGTCAAGGAGATCGCCCGGCGTGAGGGCCTGCTCGCTTCTTTCATGTCCAAGCCGTTCGTCGACTCGGCGGGGTGCGGTTCGCACACCCACATGAGCCTCGTGCGCCTTGACGGCGACAAGAACGTGATGTCCGAGGATGGAGCCCAGGCCGGACTGTCCAACGTCGGGCGCCAGTTCACCGCCGGGCAGCTGCGCCACGCGGCTTCCACATACGCCCTTCTGGCGCCGACGCTGAACTGCTTCAAGCGTCGCCGCCGCCATACCTTCAGCCCCACCAACGTTTCGTGGGGTCTGGAGGATCGTTCTGCACTCGTGCGGGTCACGGGCGGTTCGGCCGAGAGCCGCCACATCGAGAACCGGGCGCCGTCCGGCCTGTCCAATCCCTACCTGGTGGGTGCGGCCCTGCTCGCGAGCGGCCTGCTCGGTATCGAGGACAGGCTCGAGCTCGAGCCGCCAGCGCGTCCGCCGGCCGAGGACGACGAGTCGAAACAGAAGCTGCCGACGAGCCTCGAGGAGTCGCTCTCGCGCCTCGAGGCGGATGACCGCATCACCGACATGCTCGGCGAGGAGTTCGTCAAGGCGTACACCGTCATGCGCCGGTACGAGCTGCAGCGATTCGCGGACCACGTGACGGATTGGGAAGTCCAGGAATACCTGGAGATCTATTGATGGCAGCCGTCATTCAGGGGCACAAGGAGGGGACGCTACATGGCTAATGAGACAGTCCAGGCCGGGGTCGAGCCGCTGGCACAGGCCGAGGCCGACATCTTCGACGTCTCGAAACGGGAGGACGTACCACAGCTTCGCAAGCACGCGGTCGGCCTGTGGGGCGTTCTGTTCCTGACCGTGACGGGTTCGGCGCCCATCTCTGCGATGCTCTTCAACACTCCCCTCGCGGTGGGCTGGGGCAACGGGTTGGGGGCGCCTGCAGCTTTCCTGTTCGCCACGATCGTGCTCACCATCTTCTCGGTCGGCTACGTCGCGATGTCGCGCAAGGTGACGACCGCGGGAGGCTTCTACTCGTACATCAGCCAGGGGCTCGGACGCGAGCTTGGCCTTGGCACAGGGTTTGCCGCCGTCGTGGCGTATTCGGTATTCGAAGCGTCGCTCGCCGGCGGTTTTGCCTACTTCCTTCAGCTCAAGCTGGCTGACATCGGGAACTCCACAGGGCAGGGCTGGCTCGGCCAGATCCAGTGGCCGTGGCTGGCGCTGTTCATGGTCGTCGTCATCTCGCTCATCACCTACTTCGACATCCGGATCTCGGCGCGGTTGCTCGGAGTCTTCCTCATCGGCGAGATCCTGTTCCTGCTGATCTTCGACCTGTTCATGATGGCTCGCGGCGTGACCACGTCCGGCACCGCGTTCACCATCGAAGCCCTGAACCCGGTCAAGGCGTTCCAGGGATTCCCGGCCACCGGCACAACCGCCGCCGGACTCGCCGCCATCGGGCTGTTCTTCGCCTTCTGGTCCTGGGTCGGCTTTGAGATGGCGCCGAACTACGGCGAGGAATCAAAGGACCCCAAGCGCATCGTCCCCATGGCCATGTACATCTCGGTCGTCGGGCTGGGGATCTTCTACATCATCACCAGCTGGGCGCCGTTCGCGGGCTACTCGAGCGTCGGCGCAGCGATCGCGCAGGCGCAGACCGATCCGGCTCACTATTACCTTGGACCTGCGAAGTCTCTTATCGGACTCGGGGTCGATCAAGCCTTGAGCATCCTGATCATCACCGGCTCTTTCGCCTGCGGCATGGCGTTCCACAACACCGCCGCGCGCTACTTCTACGCACTTGGTCGGGAGAAGGTGCTTCCCGCCGCCCTGGGCTCGACCCATCACCGATACAAGAGCCCGCACATCGCTTCGATCACCCAGTCGGTCATCGCGGCGCTCATCGTCATCGCATTCGCGATCTTCGCCGGCCGTGACAATCCGACCCAGCAGGCCTACCTGGACCTGTACGGATTGATGGCGATCATGGGCGTGATCGTGATCCTCGCGGTACAGGCGCTCGTCTCGATCGCGATCCTGAACTACTTCCGAATGCACCACCAGGCCGAGGTGCACTGGTGGAGCACCGTACTCGCGCCGATCATCTCGTTCGTCGGCCAGGCTTTCGTCCTGGTGCTGCTCTTCCAGAACCTCGAGTTCATCGGCGCCGGTCTCGGCTTCGCCAACTGGCTGGGCCCGATCGACGCTGCGATATTCGTCGCCGGAATCGGGCTGGCCTTCTACCTGAAGTCCAGCCAGCCGGAGAAGTACAAGACGCTCGGCCGTCTCATCCACGACGGACTCTGAAAGAAAGGCTGCCGGCAGATCGTCTGCCGGCAGCACCTTCGTCTCGGCCGCGCGCCGGCGGTCAAGGTCCCTTATCTTCCTGAAGAACGTTCCCGCCGTCGACGACGAGCGATTGTCCAGTGATGTACGACGCGTCAGGCGATGCAAGGAAGGCGACGGCGGCCGCGACCTCGTCGGGAGTGCCGGCCCGTCCGATCGGGGTGTGAAGCGCGGCTGACCGCTCGGGCTCGTTCGAGGATCCTGTCGCGATCCACCCGGGGGCGACCGCGTTGATCGTGATGCCGTCCGCAGCCGTCTCCAGCGCCACCGCGCGCATCATGCCGTCCATCGCCGCCTTCGCCGCGCTGTAGGCTGCCGAGCCACGAGTGCTCACCAGCGGCCCCGTGACGGATGACACGTTCACGATCCGGCCGTACTTCCTGCTGACCATCCCGGGCAAGACCGCGCGCGTCATGAGAAATGCCGTGTGCAGGGTGATCGCGATCTGCCGCTGCCAATCCGCGTAAGTGGACTGTTGCAGCGTTCGCTCCTCGACCGGCCTTCCCGTCTGCGCCATACCCGCGTTGTTGACGAGCACGTCGATCCGCCCGGCACGGCTGAGCACGGCCTCGACAAGATGCAGCGCCGCGGTCTCGTCGGTGAGATCCGCGACGAACGCCCAGACCGTGCTTCCGCTCGCGTCGAGCTCCCGCGCCCGATCGTGAATGCGATCGGTGGTCGAGGTGATGGCCACGTTGAAGGCGGCCGAATGCAGGCGCCGCGCGATCGCATAGCCGATTCCCTCGCGGCTCCCGGTGCCGGTAACCACGGCGATCTGCCCGCGCACGTTCACGAGGCCTATAGTCGCATCAGGGGTCGCGATTCGAAGGAGGTCGAGCGAGGAGAACTACCTCGGCCCCGACCAGTAACTGACTTTCCGGGCACGAACGGGCACGGACAAGAGGCCAACCTGCTGAATCCATAGTTTTCAGTAGTTTTCGTCATAATCTGCGGGTGCAGGCTGTCACGCCACGGCTCCGCTCCCCCTGGCTGAGCCTGGGTGAGGCCAGCCGGCTGCTCGGGATCACTCCCGGCACGTTGCGCCGCTGGGCGGACCAGGGTGACGTCGCCGCCTTCGTGACGCCAGGCGGGCACCGGCGGTTCCCCCGAACCGCCATCGAGTCGCTGGTGCCGCGTCCGCGCAGCAGGCGTCCGGCCCTGACCGGCCTGAGCACGAGCGCCGCACGCGTGGCGCGCGCCTATCTCCGGCCCCAGCGCTCCGGCCGCCCGGCGAGCGCCTCCGGCATGGCCGAGCTGAGCGACGCGGAGCGGGCCGAGCTCGGGGAGCGCGGCCGCCGGCTGCTCGTGCTCCTCCTCGACCACCTGAACGAAAAGGCACCGGCCGCCTCGGGGAAGCTCCTCGAAGCGGAGGCGCAGGCTGCTGAATACGGTCGGCGCGCCGCCGAGCTGGGTGCCTCCCTTTCCGCGACGCTGGAAGCGTTCGTCCGATTTCGCGGGGCTTTCATCGGCGAGCTGGCCGCCATCGCAAGGCGGCGAAGGCTGGACACCCGCGAGGCCACCGTCCTGCTGGTCGAAGGAGAGCGCGCAGTCGACAGGCTGCTCGTGGCGCTGGCGAACGGATACGCGGCGGAGCGGGCGTGACCATCCGGCTGGGGACGCGTGGCTCCAGGCTCGCTCTCGTGCAGAGCGAGCAGGTCGCCGACCGGCTGCGCCGCGCCGGTCACCACGTCGAGCTCGTGCCGATCGTCACCGAAGGCGATGTGCGGCCGATCGACATGTCGCCCGGCGAAGGCGTCTTCGTCGCGGCCATCGCGCGCGCACTGCTGGCCGGGGACGTCGACATAGCCGTGCACAGCGCCAAGGACGTTCCACTCGCAGAGGAACCGGACCTCGTGATCGCCGCGTATCCCGAGCGTGCTGATCCGCGCGACGTGCTGATCACCAGGCACGGCGGTGGTTCAGTCGACTCCCTCGCGCGGGGAGCAACAGTGGGTACCGACAGCCCGCGCCGGACCGGATTCCTCCTCGCCGCCAGGCCCGACCTCGTGATCCTTCCCCTCCACGGCAACGTCGAGACGCGGATCAGGCGGCTCGACGAGGGCAGAGCCGATGCGCTGGTGCTGGCCGCGGCGGGCGCCGACCGCCTGGGGCTGGGTGCGCGCATCGACGAGCGGCTGGACGTTGAGCTCGTCGCACCCGCGCCTGGCCAGGGCGCGCTCGCCGTTCAGGTCCGCAGGGAAAACTCCAGGCTGCTGGCCCTCGTGGCAGAGATCGACGACAGTGACGTCCGCCTGGCGGTCGAGTGCGAACGCGAGGTCTTGAAGGCCACCGGCGGCACATGCCGGGCACCGGTGGGCGCCCTCGCCTCGGTCAGCGGCGACTCATTCACGTTGCTCGGGGGCGGGGTCAACAGTGACGGCACTTGCAAGCTCATCCAGAGGGTCGACGGCAGGCGAGTCGATGCTCTAGACGTGGCGGCGAAGTTGGGCAGGCGGTTGGTCGCGGAGGTGGCCCTCCGATGATCGCCATTTTGGTCACGCGTCCGAGAGGCGAATCCGACCCACTGACGCGTGAGCTGCGGCGGCGGGGCTACCGCGTGCACGCAGTGCCGACGGTGCACACGGAACCAGTGAGCTTCGACGAGCACTCGCTCGCCGGCTACGACTGGATCGTGCTCACCAGCGTCCGCGGTGTGGACGCCATCGTCGAGCTGCCTACTGGTCCGAGATTTGCGGCCGTCGGGCCCGAGACGGCGGGGGCGCTGCGAGCGCGAGGCATCGTACCTGCGCACGTGCCGGCGCGCGCCGGCGGGGCAGACCTCGGCGACACCCTGCCCGACGTCGAAGGCAAGCGCGTCGCGCTGGTCCGCGCCTCGGCCGCCTCCGGCGCCCTGCCCGATCGCCTGCGAGAGCGGGGCGCTCTCGTCGACGAGTTCACTGCGTATCGCACGGTGGGAGCGCCGGCCGAATCGATCGCACTGCTGCGCGAAGCGCTGATGGACCCCGCCCTCGGCGCGGTGGTCTTCGCCTCGGGTTCGGCGGTACGAGGATTCGTCGAGCTTGCCGGCAGCGTGCGGCCGCCCGCGATCACGATCGGACCTCGCACCACCGCCGACGCCCTCGCGCAAGGTTTCCGGGTGATCGCGGAAGCCGGCACGCAAAGCGTCTCGGGCATCGCCGACGCCGTCGTCCGCGCCCTACCCATGGAGGTTGAGAACAATGCGTGAGCTGCTGCGCACCCGATCCGTGCCGGTGCCGGCCGCCGACCGGCCTCGGCGCCTGCGCAACAACCCCGCGCTCAGGGCGCTAGTCCGAGAGACACGCCTTCATCCGGCTCAGCTGGTGGCCCCGATCTTCGTGGTCTCCGGCCGACGCCGGCGCGAGGAGATCGCGTCGCTCAAGGGCCATGCGCGCTTGAGCCCGGATCTCGCCGTCGCCGAGGCGGGCCGGCTGGCTGCTCTCGGGGTGGGCGGAGTCCTGCTGTTCGGCATACCGGACACGAAGGACGCGCGAGGCGAAGGTGCGGCCGACCAACACGGCCCGGTGCCCGAAACGCTGCGCCTGCTCAAAGCGGCCGGCCTTCCGCTCGCCCTTGCCGCGGACGTGTGCCTTTGCGAGTACACCACCCACGGGCACTGCGGGGTGCTTCACGGCGATCGCATCGACAACGATACGAGCCTCCCGCTGCTGGCCGAGGCGGCCGCCGCCTACGCCGAGTCCGGGGCGGACATCGTGGCGCCGAGCGCGATGATGGACGGGCAGGTCGCAGCGCTCCGGGAAGGCCTCGACGGCGCGGGGTTCGCGGCCACCGCCATCGTGGCCTACGCGTCCAAGCACTCGTCGGTCTTCTACGGACCTTTCAGGGAGGCGGCAGCTTCGGCGCCAAGCTTCGGGGATCGCAAGTCCTACCAGATGGACCCCGCGAACGGCCGCGAGGCGATGCGCGAGCTGGAGCTCGATGCGCGCGAGGGCGCCGACGTCCTCATGGTCAAGCCCGCGATCACGTCACTCGACCTGCTCGCGCGCGCGCGCGATCGGTTCGATGTGCCGCTGGCCGCCTACCAGGTGAGCGGCGAGGCGGCGATGATCGAAGCGGCGGCAGAGCGCGGTTGGATCGACAGGCGAGGCGCAGTCCTCGAGTCGCTCACGGCGATCGCGCGCGCGGGTGCGGACATCATGGTCACCTACTTCGCGGGTGAGGCAGCCGCATGGCTCGGCGAATCGAGGTGAGCAGCAGCAGGTTCGTCCATGCGCTGGCCCTCGGCCTGGAGGCGGAGTGGCGGCGCCTTCCGCCCGAGCATCGCTGCCAGACCGCCGACGAGCTGGTCGCCGCGGTCCTCATGGACATTGGAGTGACGACGCACTGCTACTCGATGGTCGGCCTCCAGCCGGGAGCCGACCTGCTGCTCTGGAGCCTCGGGCCGACGCTTGACTCGCTAGAGGAAAGGTCGGCGATGGTGCTGCGGTCCGGCATGGGACGGTGGATGCAGGTGAAAGAGAGCTTCCTCGGCATCATCCAGCCGTCCCAGTACGTCAAGAAGCCCACACCCCAGGAGCAGTCGCTCTTCAGCGGCGAGCGTTCGCGCTACCTCGTGGTCTACCCGTTCACCAAGAGCGCCGACTGGTACCTGCTCGACCGTGAAGCGCGGCAGGCGATTATGAACGAGCACATGCGCGTCGCGCACCAGCACCCCGAGGTGCGCCAGCTGCTGGCCAACAGCTTCGGCGTCGACGACATGGACTTCCTCGTCGCTTACGAGACCGACGACCTTCCGAAGTTCGGCGAGCTGGTGCGCGAGCTGCGTGGAACTGAGAGTCGCAGGTCGACCGTCCGCGACACGCCGATCCTCACCGGGATCCACCGGCCGATCGAGGAGATCACCGCGCTGCTCGGCGCCACCGACGTCTCCAGGTGAGCAATTTCCTCGACGCGGCTCGTCGCCGTCCGGTCGATGTCACCCCGGTCTGGCTCATGCGCCAGGCCGGGCGCTCGCTGCCCGAGTACCGAAAGCTGCGTGAGCGCTGGAGCCTCGTCGAAATCGTCGCCCAGCCCGAGCTCTGTGCGGAGGTGACGCTGCAGCCGGTGCGGCGCCTTGGCGTCGACGCCGCCGTGATGTTCGCCGACATCATGCTTCCCCTCCGCGGCATGGGCGTGGAGTTCGAGCTGGTGGAGAACGTCGGGCCGGTCATCGCACGGCCCATCGCATCGGCGGCAGACGTTGAGCGCCTGATCGTGCCGGCGGGCGACGAGGCGGCGCCGCAGGTCGTCACTGCAGTACGGCAGGTCGTGGCTCAGTCTCCGGTGCCGGTGATCGCGTTCTCAGGCGCGCCGTTCACGCTGGCGAGCTACCTGATCGAGGGGCGGCCGTCGCGCGACTTCGCGCGCGTGAAGGCCTTCATGTACTCGGAGCCGGCGGCGTTTGACAACCTGCTCGCGAAGCTGGCCGCGACGATGGCCGGCTACCTCGAGGCGCAGGTCCGCGCGGGCGCGCGCGCGATCCAGCTCTTCGACTCGTGGGTCGGCGCGCTGGCGCTGCAGGATTACGAGACGCGCGTCGTGCAGCACACGAAGTCGATCTTCGATGCCCTGCGCCCGCTCGACGTCCCACGCATCCATTTCGGCACGGACACCGCCGCGCTCCTCGAGCCGATCGTCTCGGCGGGACCCGACGTCGTGTCGCTCGACTGGCGCCTACCGCTCGACGCCGGCTGGGCGAGGGTCGGCCACGACCTCGGCATCCAGGGCAACCTGGATCCGGCTGTGCTGCTCGGCCCGCCCGAGTTGGTGCGCGAGCGCTGTCTTGATGTGCTGCGCCGCGGGTCCGGAAGGCCAGGTCACATCTTCAACCTTGGTCATGGGGTGATGCCATCGACGCCGCTGGAAAATCTGCAGCTGCTAGTGGAGACCGTTCACGAGTGGCAGGTCGCACGTGTCGCCTGACCGGCCGACCGGCGTTCTGTGCATGGCCTATGGCAGCCCTGTGAGCGAAGCGGGCATCGAGGAGTACTACGCGCACATACGTGGCGGTCGCAAACCCTCTCCCGAGTCGCTGGAAGAGCTGAAGGGCCGCTACCGAGCCATCGGAGGTTCGCCTCTGACGGCGATCACGCGTGCCCAGGCGGCAGCGATCGGCGAAAGGCTCGGCTGGCCGGCGTTCGTCGGCATGAAACACGCGGCGCCTTTCGTCGCCGACGGAGCCGCCGAGGCCGAGCGCGCGGGTGTGGAGCGGCTGGTCGGGCTTCCGCTCGCGCCGCATTTCGCGCAGATGAGCCTTGGGGCTTACGAGCATTCGCTCGAGGAGGCGTGGAACGGCGAGCTCGTCTTCGTGCGGGGATTTCACGACCATCCGGCCTTCATCGGCGCGGTGAGGCGATTGCTCACCGAGAGCCTCGAGGAATCGTGGCCTGACCGTCTGTTCTTCACCGCGCACAGCCTTCCCGCGCGCATCGTGGCCGAGGGCGACGGCTACTACGACCGCTTGCTCCAGAGCTGTGAGCTGGTCGAGGCCGGGATCAAGCTCCCGAATTGGGAATTCGCCTTCCAGTCGGCGAGCAGCACCGGCGAGCCGTGGCTGGGCCCGGACCTTCTGTCGGCCATCGAGCGCTCTGGCGCCCGCGACGTGCTGGTCTGCCCGATCGGATTCGTCGCCGACCATCTCGAGATCCTGTACGACCTCGATGTGGAAGCTCAGGCCTTCGCCCGCCTGCACAAGATCAGGCTGAGGCGGACAGCATCATTCAACACCAGGCCGGATTTCATCTCGGCGATGGCGAGGGTCGTCTCGGACAGCATCGGCGGGCACGCCTGACCCGGGGGAA
>JBGOTG010000017.1:0-20219 GCA_041476405.1 Candidatus Dormibacteraceae bacterium
ACACCCTGGGCCAAGGCATGCCTCGAAGGCATCACCCGCCGCACCGTCATGGAGCTGGCCGCGGCGCAGGGCCACAGGGTCGTCGAGAGGGACATCACCGTCACCGAGGTGCTGAATGCGGACGAGGTGTTCCTGACCGGCACCGGGACCGAGCTGTCGCCGGTGGTCGAGGTCGAGGGCCGCCGCATCGGCGAGGGCACGCCCGGCCGCGTCACGCAGACGCTCTACTCCGCCTACGTCGAGATGGCGCGATCAGATGGGACGCCGATACCGGCATGAAGGCGGTCAAGTCCCCGATCAGCCTGGATGCGGTCACGCTCGAGATCGTCTGGGGCAGGCTGCAGGCCGTGATCGACGAGGCAGAGGTGACGCTGATGAAGACCGCGTTCTCGCCAATCATCCGCGAGGCCTTTGACTTCGGGGTCGTGCTCCTCGACAGGGAGGGGGGCTCGGTCAGCCAGTCGCAGCGAAGCATGCCGTCTTTTGTCGGCACCCTCCCGCGGACGCTGCAGGCCGCGCTGGAGCGCTTTCCCGCCTCCACCTGGCAGCCGGGAGACGTCCTGGGCACCAACGATCCCTGGCTCGGTACCGGCCACCTGCCGGACATGACCATGGTGCGCCCGGTCTTTCGAAGCGGGCACATCGTCGCGTACATCGGATGCATCGGGCACTGGGCGGACATCGGCGGCGCGATCTGGTCCGCGGACAGCCGCGAGCTGTTCGAGGAGGGCTTGCGCATTCCACTTTCCAAGATTCGCGACCGCGGCAAGGTCAACGAAGACCTGCTCTCGATCATCCTGTCGAACGTCCGCCTTCCGGAACAGGTCCGGGGCGACATCTACGCGCAGCTGGCCACGCTCGACGTTGGCGCGCAGCGACTGACCGAGCTGCTCGATGAGATGTCGATCGACGACCCGGCGCCGATCTTCAACGAGATCGAGACGCGCTCGGAGCGTGCGATGCGGGATGCCATCCGTGAGGTTCCGAACGGGACCTGGAAGCACGAGATGGAGCTGGACGGCGTCGATGGACCGCTGGTCCTCCGCGCCGCGCTGACCGTCCATGACGACTCGATCGTCGTCGACTGGACGGGGTCGTCGCCGCAGACGACATGGGCGATCAACGACTCCTTCAATCATGCGTACGCCATGACCGTCTATCCGATCAAGTGCGCCCTCTTGCCTGACGTTCCAAACAACCAGGGCTCGTACCGGCCGATCGAGATGATCGCTCCCGAAGGCTCGATCATCAACTGCCGCTTTCCAGCTGCCGTGGCGTCACGTCAGATCATCGGCCACTCGATCTCGGCCACCGTCTTCGGCGCGCTGGCGCAGGTGCTTCCAGACAAGGTCCTGGCCGATTCGGGCTCGCCGTGCCCGCGCTTTGTCATCAGCGGCATGTATCCAGACGGCCGGAAGTGGGGCAGCTCCTTCCTTCTGTCCGGCGGGATGGGCGCGAAGAGCGACCGAGACGGCCTGTCTGCCGCCCCATGGCCGTCCAACGCTGGGACGACGTCAGCCGAGATCGTGGAGTCGACCACCGAGCTTCTGTTCAGGCGCCGAGCCCTGGTCCCGGATTCGGGCGGGGATGGTGAGTATCGCGGTGGGCTGGGAGTGGCGACCGAGATCGAGCTGAGGTCGGCGCGTCCCGCGGTCCTGTCGATGATGACCGACCGGATCAACCATCCGCCCCTCGGCCGCCATGGCGGCGGACCGGCCGCGCCGAACATCCTGGCACGGTCGGGTGGGGGCACAGTGCCCGCCAAAGGCCGCACCGAGCTGAAGCCTGGCGAGGTCCTGATCATGCGCACGCCGGGAGGCGGCGGTTTTGGCCTCCCTGCGGCGCGCGATGCGGAGCTGAGGCGCCGCGACCTCGAGTTCGGCTACGTCACGACCAAACGATGACGCCGCACGACTCGGCTCGACCGATCCGCGTCGTCAGCCCTGGCGGCTCGTTGGGCTACGGAGTCAACGCCGACAGTCTCCAGCGGGCCGTGGCAGGCGGCCTCGACGTGATCGGCGCCGACTCCGGCTCAACCGACATGGGGCCTTATTACCTGGGGAGCGGCAAGCCCTATCACTCGCGCGCCACGATGAAGCGCGACATCACCCTGATCCTCGAGGCCGGGCTCGCCGACGGGCTGCCGGTTCTCATCGGCAATGCCGGCGGCGCGGGCGCCGACCCTCACCTCGAGTGGGCGCGCGAGATCATCGAGGAGATCGCCCGTGAGAAGGCGATGAAGTTCACCCTCGCCCTCGTGCACTCGCAGCAAGACAAGATGTACCTGCAAGAACGCCTCGCCGCCGGCAAGGTGCAGCCAATGCCCGGGGTGCCCGCGCTGACCGCCGAGCGAATCGACGCCTGCGAGCGGATCGTCGGCCAGATGGGCGTGGAGCCCTTCATCGAAGCGATGGAGCACGGGGCACAGGTGGTGCTCGCGGGGCGCGCCTGCGACAGTGCCATCTTCGGCGCGTATCCAGTCAGTCGAGGGATAGAGCCCGGCCTTGCGCTGCACATGGGCAAGATCCTCGAATGCGGCGCCATGAGCGCCGTGCCGCCGACGGGCAGGGATTGCCTCGTGGCGATCGTCGGCGACGACCAGTTCGAGATCGTGGCCCCCAACCCGGCCCGCGAGGTGACGCCCTTCTCGGTCGCGGCACACATGGTCTACGAGGTCGAGCACCCTTACTTGCAGGGCGAGCCGACCGGCGTGCTCGACTTCTCGAAGGTGTCGTTCGAAGAGACGGGCAACCGGTCGACGCGCGTCAGGGGCACCTTGTTCCACGTGCACGAGAGGCCGACCATCAGGTTCGAGGGCGCCGAGCGCGTGGGTTTCCGCTCGATAGTCCTTGGAGGCATTCGCGACCCGTTCCTGATCGCGAAGCTCGACGAGTACATCGCCGGCTGCACGGAGCAGACTCTGGCGCTGGCGGACCAGCAGGACATAAGCCTGAACTGGATTGTTTACGGACGGGATGGCGTGATGGGAGAGATGGAACCTGAGCGGGACCACGTCGGCCACGAGGTGGGCATCCTGGCCCAGGTCCTGGCCCCGAGCCAGGAGGTCGCCCACGACGTTGCCGCCCTCCTCGAGGCGAGGATGATCGGGTTCTCGTATTCCGGCGCCAAGACCCGCACTGCCAACGTCGCCTTTCCTTTCTCCCCACTCGTCAACGACACGGGAGCGGTGTACAGGTTCAGCGTCCTGCACGTCGCCGAGCTGGCGCACGATTCGGAGCTGACCAGCCTGTTCCCGATCGACTATGTCAAGGTCGGTGGGGGCGCATGAGCCACAAGCTCATCGACCTGGTCGAGTTCCTGTTCAGCAAGAATGCCGGGCCATATCTGATCACGTTCGACGTGGTGTTCAAAGACTCGGCGACCTTCGAGATCGTCCGCGACTCAGGGGTGTTCTCCAAAGCCACCATCGCGAAGCTCTTCAACGTGCCGGAAAGCAGGATCCTTTCCATCCACGAGTACCCCGCCGGTCGCGTGATCAAGTTCAACATCGTCCGCGACATCTCATCCGGGGACTTCGGCGACCGCTCGGTCTTCGGTTCCCAGCTGTGGGCGCCCTTGATCTCGCTCGAGATTCCGGTTTCGCCGCACTCATAGGAAAGGGCCCCGGTGCGCCCGGGGCCCTTCGTCGTCGATTGGTCTAGCTGTGAATGGCTCTCAGGAGATGCCCCAGAGCTTCTTGTATTCGGCCTTGTAGTCGGTCGGCCCGTACCACGTCGCGTCCGACGCGTTCAGGTCGTACTGCTGGATGTTGGTGCGGTCGAAGATCCGCTGGGGGATCTTTTCCCCGGTTCCGCACGGAGGCGGAGCAGGGCAGATGGGCGCCACGCCGGACAGCAGGCGAAGCGCATCGTCGGCGATCGCGTATCCGCTCCAACCGAGCGGCGAGCCGACGTCGCATGTCAGAGGGTCGCCCGACTGCTTCAGCCGGTCGACGTTGCCCTTGGTTGCGTTGTAGGCGCACACGTGAACGCGACTTGCGGCCCCGGCCTGGATGATCGCCGGGCTGACGAAGGCGGTCTCAGGGTCGAACGCCGGGACCACCCAGTTGACGTTGGGGTCGGCCACCGAGGTGCTGGCGACCACCGCCAGCTTCGTGCTCCAGTCCGCGATGACGACGTCCTTCGTGGTCACCGTGCAGGCCTCGGGACAGTACTTGGCGAGCTCTTCTTTGAGGCCCTGGCCGACGATGCCTGCGGGCTCGACGTCGGAGCTGTCGATGAAGACCGCGTTGACCGGGCCGCCCTCGGACAGCGTCATGATGGCGTCGGCCATCAACACCCCGGCATTCTTGTAGGAGTAGGTCACCTCGGCGACACCACCGTTGGGCGACGGCCCAGCGCCTTCATCGTTGTTGGCCCATTCCAGGACCGGGATGCCGGCCTTCTTGGCCGCGTCGAATCCAGCCTGCGTCTGCGCGACCGGGTAGTCCTGGTCGACGATCAGGTCGGCCTTGGCTGCGATCGCATTCAGCATCCCGTGGATCTCTTCCTGCGCCGACCCCTGGCCGTCGAAGAACGTGACCTGAACGCCTGCGGCGTTCATGGCTTCCTTGAACGGGTTGTAGATCAGCGGCGTGAACGAGTTGCTGCCGAGGTTGCTGATCCACCAGACCTTCTTACCCTTGGCCTTGGTGGCGTCGAACGCCGGCCCGCCCGCAAACTGGGAAGGCCCCGACTCCTTCTGGTAGAGCGCTTTGACCGCGGCCAGGTTGTCGGCGGTCATCTTCTTGCCCGTGGTACTCGGTGTCGAGCTGCCTCCACACGCGGTCGCCATGACGGCGACCACAATGCCTACAAGCGCGGCGCGATGCCAATGCCTGAGGCCCGTTCCGAAACTCGTCATCTTTCCATCCTCCAACTCTCGTATTGCCATGGTCTACGGCGTCGCGATTGCACGGCGGTCCTCATTGGGTGAATCGCCTCCGGGCGGCAAGTCGGGACAGCGCGACCGCCAGCACAAGCGATGCCCCGTAGAAAACGTTCTCGACCCAGCCGCTGTATCCGAGCAGCTCGAGGCCGGTGATCCCGGTGATGAGGAAATAAACGGCGATGAACGTACCCAGCGGGTTGAAGCGCCCCGGGCTGATCGCGGTCGCCCCCAGGAAGACTGCGGCGAACGCCGGCAGCAGGTAGCCGGCGGCGATGTTGGGCCCGGAGCCCCCGAGCACCCCGGCGAGGATGATGCCGGCGATCGAGCTCACCATCGCGGACGCCATCAACGAGCCGGCCCTGATCGCGCTGACCGGAATACCTGAAAGTCGAGAAACCTGGCGATTGGCGCCGACGAAATACAGGTACCTGCCCAGCGGCGTCAGGGCGTAGAGGTACCAGAAGACAATCGTCAGGATCAGGCCATACCAGAACGCCAGGGGCACGCCGAAGAAGTCGTCCCTGGTCACCGACACGAGGGAGTCGGAAACACCCGAGATATTGGCGCCCCAGATGCCATAGCCGACCCCGAGCCACATGGTGCCTGATCCGAGCGTCACGACGATTGATTCGACGCGGACGACCATCACGAAAAATATGTTCACGAGGCCGATCACGACTCCCGACGCCAGCGCCGCCGCGATCGCGGCGAGGATCGGCCAGCCGCGGACGATGTTCAGGTAGCCGATCAGTATCAGAGCGATGCCCAACGCGCCAGTCACCGACAGGTCGAACTCTCCGACCGTCAGCGGGAGGAGCAGGGCCAGCGCCAGGATCAGCAGCACGGCCTGCGTGCCAAGAACAATTCTCAGATTTGCCAACGTGAAGAAAGTGTTCGGTTCAAGAACCGTAAACAATGCGATGATCGCCGCCCACGCGACCAGGATGCCGTAGCGGTCGGCGAGCTCGGCAGGCCCGGGGAACCGAAAGGTTCCGGCCGAACGCGTCAGGCTGAGATTCGGCCTGCGGCCGCCCGTCGAGCCGGCCGGTGCCTCACTCTGTGCCAACCAGATCCCCCGCGCGCACAGAGCATCCGCCCTGAGTGGCGATTATCCGGCACGGCGCGCAAACGGTTGTGTTTAGAATCACGTTTCGATGACGGCCTGAATGTTATCGACCGCGGAAGGATTGTCAAGTTGGGACAGCCGGCGGAAGACTACTTCTGAGTAGTCGCCGCCGAGAGATAGGAGCTGCGACTGACGGCGGTAGGCTCGCTGTGAGACTGCCGGTCGGGTGGGATCGCGGCGCGCAGTTGGTTGTGCATCTCAACCATGCTGTGTGACACCACCCAGGACGATCCGACGGTGAGGATCTGGCAGCCCTCGCGCCGCCAGGCGTCCGCTTTGGCGAGGTTCCAGGGCGTAACGACACCCACGGACATGTATTTGCCCGCATCGCGCCCTTTGTGTACAACCCGCTTGATCACCTCGTCGAGCTCCGCGGGAGGCGGGAAGCCCATGGACTGCGCCAGATCGTGCGGTCCAACGTGGAAGGCGTCGATTTCCTTGACTTCGAGGATGTCGTCGAACTGCTCGACGACCTTTATGTCTTCGATCATCGCCATGAGGAACATGTCCTCATTCGCACGCGCCATCCACTCGTGATCGTCGATTCCGATCCCATAGTGGGCCGCCCGACCCATCGTGTAGTAAGTACGCCTGCCCTCCGGATGGAAGTGGGTCAGGGAAACGAGCTCCTCGGCGTGCTTGCGGTCTCGCAGATCCGGCACCTTGACGCCATTGACGCCGGCATCCAGGTAGGCGAGCAGCCGGTCGGTTACCGCCATGCGCACGATTGACGAGAGGCCTGCTACCTCTGCGCTGCGGATGAGGTTGACGACCGCCTGCTCGTCGAAAGCCTCGTGCTCGATGTCGATGGTGACGAAATCGAAGCCGCTGCGCCCGATGATCTCGATGAGCCATGGCGCGTCAAACGCGACAAGGCAGCCGATGATCGTCTGTCCCTGGGCCAGCCTGGTCTTCAGCGGGGTGTGGTCAGGAGTTGTCATGCGTGTCCTCACTTTCAATTTGCACCGGCAGGTCTAGAAGGGGGGCGTATTGCTGGCCGCCAAACACGTCGGTGTCCATGGGCGATCCCGAGCTGTGCGGCCTCGGCAGGCTCACCTTGATCGCGAGTGCCGAATCGTGAGTGAAGAGGCGCACTTGCTCGGGGGATTGCCCGTACAGGCGGCTGATCAGCTCGACTGTGATCACATGCTGGTCGCGGACCGCTTCGTACGTCGCGAGGTCGTCGAACATCACGTCGAGGGTCAGCCAGAATGGCCCGGCGTTCTTCGAACGTACGAGCTTGGCCACCTCGGCGAGGGTTTTCACCGGTCAGACCGACTCGAACACGGTGGGGAAGAGCGAAGTCGGCGTCTCGGGGAAGGCGACGTGGTTGAGATGGAACTCGTAAACAGGCCCGCGGTCGACCTCCGAGGGCGCGAACGGGAAGGCCACCGCGCTGATCAGCCCATGCCACTCCGGGATCGGGTTGTGGAGCGCCATGTGGCTCAAGCTGGCGGCGACCGAATGGGACAGCTCCTGGCGCCCTGAGATCACATCCCACAGCACAGTGACCTCATGGCCCTCGACCGAGTTGACAGGCTCCAGGTCACCCATGACTCCATTGCGGCCGTAGACCCGGGTGCCTATCTGATAGGGCTCGGCGTCGCCAACCGTCTTGCGCAGGCGCTCCCTGAGGTTGTAGTCAAGGCGTTCCAGCCAACCGTCGAGCTGGCGGATGATGAGCGGATCGCGAATCGCGCCGAGCACGATCGTCGACCAGCCGGCGAGCCGGGCTCCCTCCAGCTTGACGCCGTACCGTGCTGCAGGTTCAAACGTGGACCCGGTGACCTTGACCGCCCGGTCGTTGATGGCCGCATATTCCGACTCCAGCGTCACCAGCGTGCCTGAGGGCTCCGTCAAGCGAAACGGGTCGGCGTTTTCGTACAGCGTGTGTGAGGCGATGCTCTGCGGCGTGCAGCGGTAGTCGTCGCGCAAGGGGAAGACATCGAAGGAATCGGAGTGCAGGACGGCGACCATGCTGTCGGGAGCGGCTCGCTGCGCGACTGCCGCCGCGCCGCATTCGAGAATCTTGCCGGCGTGCCAGCTGATCGCCGGCCCATAGCCGAGCTTCAGCGGAAGCGCCGAATAGATGGCTGCGTCGCTCGAACGGCCGGCGAGCACGACGTCGGCCCCGTCCAGAGCGGCCTGGATGGGCTCGGCTCCCATCATCGCCACGATGTGCAGCGAGTCGTCGATCACGTCATCGGACAGGGCTGCGGCCGGTGGAAGAGGGACGACGCGGCCATCCCGGAGCAGGTCGCGGACCGTGGCCTTCGTCTGCTCCGACCGAATGAGAGCAAGCCTGAAGTGCAGGCCCTGCTCTCGGGCGATCTCGAGCACGACGTCTCGCATCCAGGCCAGGTTGACGTCTCCGCCCGCGCCCCCGGCTGATCCGATCACGACCGGAATTCCCGCCCGTGCCGCACCGGCAAGGATGACCGCCGTGTCGCGCTTGACTGCAGCCCGCGAGAACTGCGAATTGCCGGTGGCGAGCAGGTGAGGGCCAAAGTCGGTCGTCCCGGCGTCGCACCCGATCATGCGCACGCCGAGTGCGATGGCGCGATCGATGGATTCCTCCCGAAATCCAGATCCGAGCATGCCGGTGGCCGCGACCAGCGGCAGCGGCTCTAGCACGCGATCGGCTGCGGGCTTCAGCTAGTGGGCCGCGTGGGCGGCGCCGTTGCCGTCAGGTGCCTTCAGCGAGCCATCGCGGTAGCGGCTCCAGATCGAGAACACCTGGTCCATCGTGACCACGTCGTGGCGGGCCTTCTGGACCTTGATCGAGGCGTCGTGCAGTTCGCGGTCACGGCCTGCGACGCAATCCTCGACGAGGACGTTGTAGAAGTCGTAGTAGACCGCGTCCCGATACGTGGCCTCGACGCACCCCGGAGTTTGCTCGCCGATGATGACGACAGTCTTTACGCCGTTGCTCTTGAGGATCATGTCGAGGTTGGTGCCGACGAATGCGCTGGATCGGTGCTTGGTGACCACGATCTCGCCGGGCTTAGGCTCGCAGCCCTCACAGAACTCCGCACCCCACGTGCCCTCGACGGCGAAGGCCGACACGCCGGAGATGCTGCCTTTGGCCCGAAGCCAGGCAGGCGAATCGCTCTCGCCGTTGGGGAGATCCACGATTCGAATGTGGACGAGCTTGACACCGAGCTCCCGGGTTCGATTGATAAAGTGCTCCGCTTTCGGCAGCAGCTCGGCCATCGCGCTGAGGTCACCGCCCGCCTTGCCAACGACGCCGTTTGGCAGCATGAAATCGTTCTGGATGTCGATCGGCAGGACCGCGCACCACTCCGGGTTGAGCACCTCTTCAATGGTCTCGCAAACCATCTTGCCGAAGATTTCCTTCACTGTCGGGCACCTCCTGCCGAGCGTGTGCCAAAGATTGGCGTGAACCTGACTCGCAAGCGGACCTAGTATACGATTTCAATTTCCGTCGGGAGGACAAAAATGGCACACGATTCATTGCGGCAGAGGATCGTCGAAGGCAAGCCGAGCATCGGCGTCTGGGCCAACAGCGCCGACATGATCGAGCTGTGCGCGTTCGTCGGTTTTCACTGGGTGATGATCGACCAGATGTTCACCTCCAACGACTGGCAGAAGACGGAGGACCTCATCCGCGCGGCCGACAGCTGCGGCATCACTCCGGCGGTGAGGATCCAGTCCAACCCGTGGCTCGGTTACGACCACCGCATCGCCGTCGACGTTTCAAGAGCCAACGGCATCGGCGCGCAGTTCATCCTCGTGTCTCACTCCTCGAAGCAGGAGATCGACGAATGCCTGGTCGCCGCCGCGGACTGGCATCGCAAGGCTCTCACCATCCACCCGTATCGCAGTTTCGACGAGTGGGATCAGGGCCTCCAGCGGCAGGCAGACTTCACCTACCTCATCCCGCAGCCTGAAACCAAAGGAGCGCTCGACTCGCTGGAAGAGGTGATCAAGGATCCCGCGGTCAAGGCCGTCTTCATCGCCATGACCGACGCGTCACGCATCATCACAGGCAGCCATAAGCCGGACTTCTACAACGCCAGGCTCTGGGAGTACGTCGATCGTGCGGTGGAGCTGGGCAAAGAGCACGGGGTCACCATCGGCGCCAACACGAGCTACGCCTATCACATGGACGAGATGGGCAAGCGGGTCGAGCTCCTGATCCAGCACGGCGTCAAGATGATCATGGCCCAGGGCGCTCCGTTCCTCTTCCAGATCGCTGCCACCGAGTTCCTGGGCGGCCTGAAACCCGTGCTCGGAGACTAGAAACGCTAGCTCGCGGCGAGGTTGCTGGGAAGCGTGACCCTGAAGCTCTGCTCGACGATGCGTTCGGTGGTCAGCGCCCCGCCGTGGAGCTCCGCCACCACCCGTCCACCTCGGAAGACGAGGACGCGATCGCAAAGGAAGGGCAGGTCTTCGTACTCCGACGTGGCGAGAAGAACCGCGGCGCCGGAGGCTGCCGCATCCCTGATGCGGCGAAAGATCTGCGCCCTCGCGCCCACGTCCACACCCTGCGTCGGCTCGTGCAGCAGCAGCACCGTCGGCCTGGTCTCGAACCACTTCGCGAGGAGGACCTTCTGCTGATTGCCTCCGCTGAGTGTCGAAAAGATGCGTTCAGGGTCGGGAGGCCTGACGTCGTACTCGGTCAGGATGCGCTGCACTGTTTCGCGCTCTCGCCCGAGCCGCAGGACCCCCCGAACGAAGAAGTCGTCGAGCTTGGCGAGGGTCGCGTTTTCCCTGACCGTGGCTGTCTGCAGCGAGCCGTCGCCCAGCCTGTCAGCGGGCAGAAACGCGATCCCCTGCTTGATCGCGCTTTGCGGATGAAGCGATTCCAGCTTGATACCGCGCGAGCCCAGCTCCATGCTGCCGGCCGTGGCCCTCTCGGCCCCGAAGAGCAGGTACGGCAGCCTGTCCCAACCCATGCCCAGCAGACCGGTCACGCCCAGGATCTCCCCCTTGTGCAGATCGAACGACACGTCGTCGACGCCCGCTCCGGTCACGTTCTTGACCGACAGCATCCGCTCGCTTCGAGGCGTGTGCGGCGCCGGATAGAGCTGCTCCAGCGAGAAGCCGAGGATCCGCTCGATGAGGGTCTCCTCTGTCAGGGAGGAGGTGGGTACGCAGTCGACCACCTTGCCATCCCGGAGCGTGGTCACCCGCTGTGTGATCTCGAAGACCTCCTCCAGGCGATGGGACACGAACAGGACTCCAAAGCCCCGGGCGGCCACGTCGCGAACAGTCTGGAAGACGCGCTCGACGCCGTCTCGGGGCAGATAAGGCGTCGGTTCGTCCAGGACCAGGAGACCGCGCTTGGCGCGGCTGAGCTGGTCGAACGCACGCACGATCGCGACCTGGGCCCTGTCCGCCTGGCGCAGGGTCGACACGTGCGCCTCGGCGTCGATGTCGAGGCCGAAGTCCTCGAGGATCCGCTGCACGTACCGGCGCTCGTGATTCCACCTGATGCGCCAGCCAAGCCCCAGGTCATATCTGCGGACGCGAACGTTCTCCAGCACGCTGGCGGTTTCCACCAGGCCCAGGTCCTGATGCACGAACGCAAGGCCCAGCCGGGTGGCTTCGCCGGCCCGCATCGGAAACGTGAGCTCGTTGTTGCGGACCTTCACCGACGAATCAGGCGCAGCGTCGGGAACGTGGAAGCCGGCCATGATCTTGATGAAGGTCGACTTGCCCGAGCCGTTCTGGCCCACGAGGCCGTGAACCTCGCCGGGCATGATGTCGAGGTTGAACCGCTCAAGGACTCGGCGGCCCGTGAACGTCTTGGAGATGTTGCGAACGCTGATGATCGGCTCCGATCCGTTCGCGGTCGTTGCAGTTGTCACGCCCGGGCACTAATGCTAGCGTCTGGAACGCGAGCCGAAACGTCATTCCAGGTTGGTGTGAGATAGCCGGAACAGCTGCAGCGTCGACCGCGTGCGTGATCGTCGGCGGTGGGCTGGCCGGCATGGTGGCCGCTCGCCGGCTTCAGCAGCTGGGCGTCGACGTGACCGTGTTGGAGAAGAGCGAGGTCGACGGCGGATTTGGGAACACTGTCATCTCGGGCGGTCTGATCCACGTGGCCTGGGAACCACCGGACTCCACGTATGAAGCCAAGCGCGAGCGCCTTTTCGCCGAGACCGAAGGTGAGATCGACCCCGACCTCGCTGAGGCGCTGGCCGTGCAGTCGGGTCACATCATCCCCTGGCTGCAGGCTGAGGGGATCGAGATGCGGCCGAAGACCGAGCTGCCGGCCACGAAGTGGACCCTGTACCCGTTTCGGAGCGGGATGGCCCGCCGCCTGCTGCCGGATCTGGGGCCGGCGAGGGCGATGATCCAGCTTTATGCCGCGTTCAGGGCCAAGGACGGGGACCTGCGGACGGGAGTGGCGGCACACTCTCTCGAGCCCGTTCGAGGGGGATGGCGGGTCACATACGGAAGCCCTTCCAGCCCCGTGGTCGTCGACGCGCGGTGCGTCCTGGTCGCCGATGGCGGATTCCAGGCCAACACCGAGCTCCTGAGTCGATACATCGGTCCAAATGCGGGACTGTGCCTGCTGCGCGCCACGACCACCGGCACCGGCGACGGCCTGAGGATGCTTCTCGACAACGGCGCGGGGGCCGTAGGCCTGGGGCGCGTCTACGGTCACCTGGTTTCGCTCGACGCTCTTCACAACGACGACCTCTGGCCATTTCCCCACCTCGACGAGCTGTGCATGGCCGGCCTCGTGCTGACCCGGTACGGGAATCGGTTTCCGGTGACCACGACGTCGCCGGTGGCCCTGGTCACGCAAATGGCGCGAAGCGACGATCCACGAGGCTTCACGGTCATCTTTGACGATGAGCTCTGGAAGGGACCTGCGGGTCGCGGCCAGCTCGGCCTGCCCGCGGCCAATCCGGAGCTGGCGGGGCGTGGCGGGCACCTGGTGAGCTCAGAAACCATCGCAGGCCTGGCGGAGCTGCTCGGGGTCGCCAAGGACCGCCTCGTCGAGGCTGCCGAGCAGCACAACATGAGTTCCGGTTCCTACGCAATCGCGCACCCGCCCTTTTACGCAGCCCGTTTGGTCCCCGGCATCACCTTCACGATGGGCGGCGCGAAGATCGGCCCGGACGCCGCGGTCCGCGCGCCCGACGGCGTGCCGATCCCCGGGCTTTTCGCGGCGGGCAGCACCGCAGGTGGCATCCAGGGCGGGCCGAATGGGGGTTATGTAGGAGGCCTTGCGATCGCGGCCACGTTCGGATACATAGCCGCCGAGTCGATCGCCGAGCAGGTCGCTCGGGCTGGACAACGGCCAAGCGGCTGATACTATGGAATGCCATTTCGTTTTGCAGCCTGTTGAGACTTTTCAGGGCCTTTTAGAGGGGGATGGATGCTATGACATCGACCACTGAAGTCCGTCCACGCGACCTGCTCGGATACGGAGGTCGCCCTCCGAAGGTCGTATGGCCAAACGACGCCAAGGTGGCTGTCAACCTGGTGATCAACTACGAAGAGGGCTCGGAGGCTTACGAGCGGCTGGGCGACTCGCACACGGACGGTCTGGCCGAGCTGAACTGGGCTTACGGCAAGGACCATCGCGACTTCGCGATGGAGGCCGTGTACGAGTACGGCAGTCGCGCCGGTGTCTGGCGCCTCCTCAACATGTTCGACGAATACAAGATCAAGTGCACTTTCTTCGCCTGCGGCATGGCGCTTGAGCTGAATCCCGCGGTCGGCAACGCGATTCGGGACAGAGGCCACGAACCGTGCTCCCACGGCTATCGCTGGAGCACGCCGACCGACTTCAAGACGCGCGAGGAGGAGAAGCGGGAGATCGACCGCGCCATCGACGCCATCAGGCGCACAACCGGCTCGCGCCCGGTGGGCTGGTACTGGCGTTACAGCTCGACGCCCTGGACCCGCGACCTGCTGGTCGAGGACGGTGGCTTCATCTACGACTCCGAGACCTACAACGACGACCTGCCCTACTACACCGAGGTGCAGGGGAAGCGCCACCTGGTCATCCCTTACAGCCAGACGTACAACGACGTCCGATTCATCCTGTCGGAAGGGTCGCTGACGCCGAACACCTTCTCAGACATGCTGCGGCGGGCCGTCGACGAGCTGCACCGCGAAGGCGAGCGCGGCTACCCGAAGATGATGTCGATCGGCCTGCACAGCCGCTGGACGGGACAGGCCGGACGCGCCAACGCCCTGCGAGAGTTCATCGAGTACTCGATGAACAAGGGCGGAGTGTGGTTCGCGCGGCGCGACGAGATCGCGCGCTGGTGGCTCGATCACAGCCACGAATGGAAGCAGTGAGTCTCTTGTGCGGCGCAAGCCGAGCCACTACAGTCGCAGTTGTTGAGTAACACAACCGTTCGGGTCACAAACCGCAAAAGACCGCGCATCGCCGCAAGTCGCGCTGCCGCGCCTCGTCAACCACGTAAGGTGATCGAGCGCCCCAACGCCTCGGCGCTGGCGGTCGAGCGCGCGGCCGAGATCATGTTCCTGCTGGCGGAGTGGGGCGACGGTTCGGTCAGCGAGCTGGCGGAGACCACCGGCTCCACGGGTAGCGCGGTCCACCGGATCCTGACCGCGCTCAAGCGGAAAGACATCGTGGCGCAGAACGAGGACAGCCAGCGCTATTCGCTCTCGTGGTCGGTCCTCAGCCTCGCGCGGTCTCTGAGCGCGCGGGCGGACATCCGCACCCTCGCCCACCCGCACATGGTGAAGCTCCGAGACCAATCGGAGGAGACCCTGACCCTGAACGTTCGGTCCGGCCTCAACCGGGTCTGCATCGAGCAGGTCGAGAGCCTGCACGAGGTGAGATGGGTTGCGGAGATCGGCCACATAGTGCCCCTGCACAGCGGTGTCACCGGAAAGGTCCTGCTCGCCTACGCCGGGCCCAAGGAAACCGAGGCATACCTCCGCTCCCTGGATGTCCGCCGGCGTGAGGATTCGAGCGTGCCCGAGCGCGCAACGCTGGCCGCCCAGCTGGTGGAGATCAGGCAGCGCGGCTATGCGCTGGCGATCAAGGATCGTGTCCGCGGGATCTCTGCGATGTCAGCGCCGATCCTCGAGCCGGGCGGCATGGTGAGCGCCGCGCTGACGCTTGCGGGGCCCGCGGAACGGTGCACCCAGGAAAAGCTGAAAGGCTCGGTCCCTCTCTTGACCAGGGCCGCCCAGGAGATCTCGGACCTCCTCGGTCGCAACCGCTGGCAGGTCGAGGCCGACGATGCCCCTGCGAAATGACCGCCGGAGGCGCCGCTAGCCGGTCGGCCGTCCTCTGCGCGTCCGGTTCATTGGGCCTGACACCCTTCCATCCCGAGTCCTTTTGGGCAGGGATCGAGATGGGGCCCGACGTCGTCGCCGCGGATGCAGGGTCCGGTGACATCGGGCCGTTCTACCTGGGCTCGGGCCACTGGTACAACCTCCGCGAGTGGGAGGAGCAAGACCTCTCCACGATGCTCAAAGGCGCCCGCGCATGCGGGGCCAAGATGATCGTGGGCTCCGCCGGCGGGGCGGGTCTGGACCAGGCGGTCGACCTCTATTTCGAGATCGTCTCGGCGGCGATCCAGCGCGATCGGCTCGGACCGCTGAAAGTGGCCAGGATCTACAGCCAGGTCACCAGTGATTGGCTTCGGGCCCGCGTCGCGTGCTCGACGCCGCTTGGAGCGCCGTGGCCGCTCACCGAAGAGATCATTGACCAGACGAGCAGCGCGGTCGCCATGATCGGCATCGAGCCGTACCTGGCGGCACTCGACGAGGGCGCCGACGTCATCATTGCGGGCCGCTCGTGCGACGACGTGCTGTTCGCCGCCCACCCGGTGTGGATCGGGCTCGACCGCGGCCTTTCCCTCCACATGGGAAAGTGCATCGAGTGCGGTCCGCTGGTGGCCACACCTCCGCTGCAGCGTGAATCGGTGATCGGCGTCGTCCAGCCGGACGGCTTCACAGTCGAGCCGCTGCATCCGGGGATGCGATGCACGCCGGCGTCGGTCACCGGCCACACGCTTTACGAGCGCCTCGACCCATACCACCAGGCGGGCCCTGGGGGAAGCGTCGACATGTCTGGTGTCGTCTACGAGGCGGTCACGGAACGGGTGGTCAAAGTGACTGGGTCGCGATGGGAGGCGGACGAGGACTACCGGGTCAAGATCGAGGGCTCAGGGCGGGTGGGCGCCCGCAAGATGATCATCTTCGGTTTTCGGGATCCGGTGGCCATCGCGCACATCGATGAGATCATCGAGGACATTCGCGGCGAGGTGAGGCGTGTCGTCGGCCCCGACGGCTGGCAGCTGCACTTCTCCGTTTACGGTCGGAACGCGATCATGGGAGAGCGCGACTTGATGAATGGCGACTCCGGTCACGAGATCGCCGTCCTCGCGCAGGCGATCGCACCCAGCGAGTCCACCGCCACCCGGATCGCCAAGCTCGTCAAATACGGATCATTGCGCGCGCAATACGGCGGCAAGTTTGGCAAGGGCGGTGGGGCGGCATTGCCGGGCGATGAGGTGCTGTCGCCTGATCAAGAGGCATATCGGTGGACGATCGACCACCTGGTGACGATCAAGGATCCCTTCGATTGTTGCCGGCTGCAGATCGACTCGGTCGGCTGAATGAAGCTGTCCGAGCTCGCCAGCGGCCTTTCATCTAAGAACGCGGGCAACTTCCACCTGACCTTCGACATCTTGTTCGACGCTCGGGAGACCTATCAACGCGTGCTCAAGTCCGGCGCCGTGACGCCCAAGGCGGTGGCGGCCTGCTATGGGGTTGACCCATCGGACGTGCTCTCGATCATCCCATTCGATCCGGGCAACGCGATCAAGATCAACATGCGTCGCCGCCTCGCGAGCGGGGATCCCGGCGAGACAGACGTTTTCGGCGCTCAGCAGTACGCGCCCCTCCTCGAGCTCGAGATCCCCTGAGGTACACGCGGGGAACCGACCCGCGAACCATCAGTCCCAGCGCCGAGTCAGGTGTCTCGGGATGCGCGCGCAGGACCTCGCCGGGTCTGATCAGCGCGGCACCCTGCCGCCCGACGACGATCACCTCATCGCCCGCGCGTGCGTCAGGATGGCGGCTGAGATCGACGCGCGTGTGCTCGAGGGAGGGCGAGCCCACCACCGGAGCGCGGCGCCCGCGCACAAGCACTCGCCCGACGCTCAGCTCAGCCATACCCGCGGCTCTGCCGAACGGGATCACGCCCAGCCTGCGCACGCCGGCGAGGGCGCCTGTGCGGCTTTCGGGCCCAACCGCCTTGACGGTGACCAGATTCGTGCGCAGCGCGGCGAAGGCGGGCCGGAGCCTCGGACCGAGCCTTCCGCCGGTGCTGGGAAGCAGGCCGTAGACCGCCCGCCCCACGTCCACCGCGTTCAGCGTCATCGACCCTGAGCGGTCCAGGACCCTGCTGCTGGCCGCCATCGCAAGCGGTACCGGATCGATCGACTTCAGAACGGCTTCAAACCTTCCGAACTGCTTTCTCATCGCCGCCGCTTCGCGGCGGTTGTCGACGCGCATGTGCGTATAGAGGCCGCGGAGCTGGAGCGCGGGCGACGCTTGCACCGATGAAACGGCGTCGGGAACATCGGCCGGCTCGAACCCCAGGCGCATCAACCCGACGTCGACTTCGACCATGACAGAGAGCGAGCGTCTGGCAGATCGCAGGCAAGCGCGAAGCGAGACCTGGTCGTGGATGGTGGCGATCAGCTCGTGGGCTTCGAGGTCCTCGACCACCAGCGAGGATAGAGGCTCGCCGCCGTAGACGAGGATCGAGGCACTGACACCAACCTTTCGGAGAGCGATGCCGTCCCCGACCGAGCCCACAGCCACCGCGTCCGCGCCGGCGGCGAGCACGGTCTTGGCCACGGGCACGAGGCCGAACCCATAAGCGTCGGCCTTCAGAGCAGCGCACAACCACACGCCGGCACCGACGCTCTTCCTGATCTCCACGACGTTGCGCGCGATCGCGTCGCAGTCGACCTCGAACCGGTTCGGGGTCATTCCCGGCCCAGCGGCCCTCGGTCGAAACGCCACGTGATCGGCCCGCGCGCAGCCCGCATCTCGTTGCGCAGCGCCACAGTGGCCGCCACTTCGACGGCTGTGCCGCTGATCACGACGCCGTAGTCGGCTCGGGCCGATTCCAGGCTCACCTTCCGATCGAGCACGTCGTCGAGCACCATCTCGGGCGAGCGATCCAGTGGGTCGCCGTACCCTCCGCCGCCCGTCGTCCATACGTCGAGCACGTCTCCCGGTCGCATCGCGAACTCGAGCTTCGACGGGATCTGAACCTCTTTCTCTCCGGCCGGCCGAAGCAAGGATTTCGCTGTGGCGCCGGGACCGCCGCCGAACAGTCCCCACGGCGCCGTCCGGTGCCGCTCGCCGCGATGCGACACACGTGTCGTCCCGCGCAGCACCTCGAATCGTTTCTCGAACCCCAACCCGCCTCGGAAGCGGCCGATTCCTCCCGAGTCCGTCCGAAGCCTCCAGTAGCCCACGCGGATCGGAAATTCGAGCTCGAGAGCCTCGGCGGGGATGTTCTGGGCGTTGGACGTGTCGGTCTGGATCGTCTCCAGGCCGTCCTTGTTCGGCCGTGCACCCATGCCGCCTGCTGCAATCTCGGCCGTGACGTAAGGGTGGCCGTCGGCGGGGTCGATGCCACCCATCGACATGACGAGCGGGTGGCCGTTGGACGCGGCCGGCAGCTTTCCGGGCAGTGCCTGGTTCAGCGCGCCGAGCATGCAGTCGACGATTCTGCGCACGACGATCGAGCGGGAGTTGACGGCAGCAGGCAGCCTCGCGTTGACAATGCTGCCTTCGGGCATAACGACCCGGACCGGTCTGTAACAGCCCGCGTTGTTGGGGATCTCGCGATCGATCGCGACCTTGACGACGTAGTAGACCGCCGACAGCGTCGAGGCAGGGACGCAGTTGATGGGCCCGGCCACCTGGGCATCGCTGCCGGTGAAATCGACCGTCAGATCGGAGCCCGAGATGGTCACGGTGACCTCGATCTTGACCAGGCGGTCGAGGTCGATGCCGTCGTTGTCGAGGTAGTCGACGAAGTGATAGCTGCCATCCGGAATCGCGTCGATCGCTCCCCGGGTCAATCGCTCGGCACGGTCGAGCAGCTCGCTCATGTTGGCGGCCAGCGCGTCCGGGCCGAGCCGTCCCGCCAGCGAGAGAACGCCCTGCTTTCCGACATGGCAGGCGGCGAACTGTCCGAAGATGTCGCCGACAACGACCCCGGGGATGCGAACGTTGCGCTCGATGATCTCGATCAAGGTCGAGTTGAGTTGACCGCCGTCATATAGCTTCATCGGAGGGATGCGCAGACCCTCCTGGTAGATCTCAGTCGCGTCCACGGGTGTCGAGCCTGGGCTCCGTCCACCCATGTCCTGGTGATGGGTGATCGCGGTCACCATCGCGATGAGCCGCTCGCCCGCGAACACGGGCATCGTCATCACGATGTCAGGTAGATGGGTGCCGCCATCGAAAGGATCGTTGAGCACGTACACATCCCCGTCGCGCATCGTGTGCAGCGGGAACTTCCCGACGAAACGCTCGACCGCCGGGATGATCATGCCCAGGTGAATGGGGGAGGCCGCCGCCTGGGCGATTTGTTGTCCCGTTGCATCGAAGATGGCGGCCGAAGCATCGAGGGCTTCTTTCACGATTGCCGAGTGCGAGCTCTTCAACAGGGTGATCTCCATCTCGTCGGCGATGGCGTCGAGCTTGTTTCGCACCACCTCGAGCGTGATCGGGTCGAGCGGTTCATGCTCCATCTCTGTCAATGCGCCCGGTCCGAGCTCGCGGTCACCATCACGTTGCCATTGATCTCGAGCTCTGCATGCTGCCCCGGATAGACGACCAGCGTGGAATCGAACTGCTCGACGATCGCAGGCCCCGAGATGCGTGCTCCGACCTCGAGGGTCTCGCGCGCCATCACCGGGACCTGGATGTAGCCCCCTGACTCTTCGAAGTAGACCGGTCTCGAGTCCGCTTTCAGCGGCCGGCCGGCCGGTATGACGGGCTTGAAGTCAAGGCTCGGGAACGCCCACGACTGAACGACTCTCGCGTTCACGAGCTCGATCGGGGAATCGGGGTTGGCGTGCCCGTAGATGCGCTGGTGGGTGGAATCGAAGCTTTTACGAAAGGTACCGAGGGATTCCTTCGAGATCGGCCCATCGATCGGGATCTCGAGCGTGTACGCCTGGCCCACGTATCTGGCGTC
>JBGOTG010000018.1:0-18850 GCA_041476405.1 Candidatus Dormibacteraceae bacterium
CCTGCGCCAGGATCTGGCCTGACGCGTTCATCGGTCCGCCGCGGCTGATCGCGCTGTTGTAGGCGGGTGAGAACAAGGCGTCCAGCGACTGGTTCAGTCCGCCCGGCCCGTACGCGATCTGAGCGGCGCCCGAAACCGTGTTCGTAATGTCCTGGGCCTCGTTGATCGAGCCTATCCCACCGGGGGATTGCGGCCCGGTGCCCGTGAAATCAACCCGCTGCCACGTCCCTATCCCTTCGTGGTGGTAGCGGAATACGTAGGTGAAGGGATGCTCTGTACCGATGCCCAAGCCACGTGCCTGGTCTCCCGCGTCGTTGATCGCAACTGGTGCGTTCACCACGAACCAGCCTCCCGGTGGGGCGGGGGCCAAGGCGGTCACGCTTGCGCGGTCGCCCAGGTGATACCAGTGGCCGTAAGTGGCCACCGTCCCGCCGTTACTGATGCCGAGCGGGATCTCGGTTGGGAAGCCCCCCTTGGTGAGGTCGACCATGCCGCCCGCCTCGGTCCACAGGAACGGGGTCTGGAAGCCGGATGTGGCAGTGGCGTAACCGACCACCCGATTGGTGTCGTCGATCCCGATGGAGACAGAGTGAGCAGTTCCCGGTAGCACGCCCAGGTCAATGGCAGAGTAGGTATTGCCGTTCGGCCTCCACACCACCGCGTCGGTGAAACCGAAGACGCCCGCAGACCCAGTGATCCAGCCCTGATTGTTGATATCGGTGACGGCCGTGCCCGTGAAGCCTGTGACCGAGGGCAGGACGGTCCGAACGCCAGCCTTCCAAATGACGGTTTCGAGCGGCGGCAGGCAGAAGGGGCCGCACCCGGTGTCCGTGTAGGAGGTACCGACCATAGCGCCGGCGTCGTTCATCGCCACGCCGTAGGAGACTGCCGACACGAAGTCCGGCGCGTAAATGATTTGCGCGCCCGCTTCGGGACTCCCGTGGAAACCTTCAGCAGGGCTCGCTGCCAGAACCGTGGCCGGTCCCACGAGAGCAAGGGCGCTGACTATTAGAGCCGCTGAAATTCTTTCCATGTTCATGAATTTCTCCTCCATTGAGACCACCCATGCTCAGTTGTACTACGTAGGGCTACGCTGCGCTTCCCTCGATCGTGTTGGCCATCGACAAGAAGGGCAATCTCTGCTGAACCACTTCCGGGCAGCCGGCTCCATGCAGCTCGTCCAAATTCGCTCGAAGAGGGCGCTCGAGGGAAAGTGTCCCGGCCTCGAGCCGCGCTCGATGGAGGCAGAGCCTGCGAGCCGGGAGGCACCAGGCCTACCGGCTCAACAGGACTCTTTCAGTTGCCTTAGGGGCAGCGGGTGAGCGTGTTGACCCCGGTGCCGCCGTTGCAGACGTCGACGCCATCGCCGCCGTCAAGCGCGTCGTCGCCTGCGCCACCAGAAAGCTTGTCCATGCCGATGTCGCCGGACAGTGTGTCGTTCCCGATGCCGCCGCTCAGCACGTCGTTGCCGGCGTCGCCCTTGAGAATGTCGTCACCGCCGCCGCCGGCGAGCGTGTCGTTTCCGGAGCCGCCCTCGAGCTTGTCATTGGCTCCCTGGCCGAACAGGCGGTCGTCGCCAATTCCACCGTTGAGCTCGTCGGCGCCCGGCCCGCCGCAGATGACGTCGGCTCCGCCCAAACCGGTGATCTGGTCGTTGCCACCGAGTCCGACGATGACGTCAGCGCCGGCAGTTCCGACCAGTACATCGGGACCACCCGTGCCGACTATGGTTGCCGCAAGACCGCCGCAGGTCGGGACAACCGCGGCCTGCACCGACCGCGCCATGCCGGTACCCGGCGCGAGCGCGAAAGTCAGCGCGACGGCGCCTGACAGAACCAGAACGTACAACCGTGAAGACATGTCGTTACCTCCAAAAGTGTTGCTGCTGGAATGCCTTCATGCTCCGGAGTTATGCGTCCGGGCCGCAATTGGACCTAGGTCGTAGGACCTTCTTCGAATCCCTGGTGGAGCACCATCGCTGAAGGACCAGCGCGTAACGCGTTGCTTGGCTGAACCGTATTGATAGACGATGGTCAAGGCGGTCGTCGTGCTCTTCTTGGCGGCATTGCTCGCTGGGTGCGCAAATGCCCGTGAGGCTTCCACTCCAGCGCCGGCCGGGGAGGTCGTTCCCTGGCTCCCGCTTCCTGCCAACCTGACTTCGCCGTCGCAACCGCCTGGGCCGGAACCCCTCCCGCCCGGAACCCCTCCCTGCCAGGCAAACGACCTTGTCGGGACGTGGATCGGGCGGAACGGCGCGACCGGCCATTTCTTTACAGGTTTCGGGTTCGCCGGCCTCGGCCCCGGCTCGTGCTACCTCGACGGAACCCCATCGGTCGGGCTGCTCGACTCAAAGGGCCGCACCATCCCTTTCAGGCAGCATGGCCCCTTCCTGCCGCCGCTTCAGCCGGGCCGCACGCTTGTCGAGCCGGGCCAGGCGCCCACCCCCCAATCAGCCTTGAAGCTAGGTCAGGCCGGATTGGAGATCGACTGGGTCACCCAGCCCGAAGCATGTTCACCCGGTGCACATCCTGTTGTGCCGACCGACGCTCTTATCGCGATCCCAGCGGGCGGTGTGATGGACATACGGATCCCGCCCGAACCAGCTGCATATGTGTGCCAGGGACTCGGGGTGGGCGCTTTCGAGGGGCCCTATGTACCGGTTGAGGCAAGCTCGCCTCCGGCATTGCCGGCGGTCTCCTTGAACGTGCCGCGCAGTGTTCGAGTTGGGCAATCACTCCAGTATCTTGTGACGCTCAAAAATACCGGCAATCACGCGTTGGACCTGGTCGCCCTCTGTCCGACTTTTGAGGAGGAACTGTTCGCTGATCTCGTGAACGGGAGCCCGCCACTCGGCGGCAAGCACATCTACTCGCTCAACTGCGGGCCGGTGGGCGATCTCAAAACCGGTGCGGCGGCGACCTTTCAGATGATCTTCAAAGTGCCTGGGGACGCCGCCCCGGGCACCTACACGCTCGTCTTCATGCTCGGCTATTGGAACGCAATGACCAGCGACTCGAAGGTGGCCGTCACGATCAACCGTTAGCCGCGAGGCCGCAGGTCGCGCCAGAGGATTCGCTCGTTCGAGCGGGCGCTCTCGAAGTCGGGGCAGCGGCCGTCGCCGTGCCCGGCCAGCCCGCCGTCCGGATGGCAGATGAGCTGCCCGGCGGCGTTGTAAAGATCGCCGAAGATGTCGCAGCAGCGGGGGGGGATGTAGTAGACGATCTGGCCCTTGTAGTCATAGCTCGCCAGGTATGCGGGTGGATTGGACGGGGGTTGAGCTTTGAGCTCGTTGATGAGCGTGCTCACCGAAGCCGGAAGAGGGCTTTGAGGCGCCGGCCCGCCCGACGGCCCGCTCGCTCCGCAAGCCGTCAGCACGACGGCCCACGTGACGACGATGAATTGCTTCATGGAGAGGTAACGGTGATCGGGCAGAGCGCGTAACCCGCTGCGAGCCGGCCCCGGCCGTCAGCGCTCACTCCCGGGGTCGATGTAAGCCTTCAGACCATCGTGCAGTGACGTCTTCAGGTCATGAGTCGGCGACCAGCCGAGGGCGCGGAGCCTTGACGGATCCCCAACTTGAAATCTGATCGAAGGCTTGCCCTCAGCCTGTCGCAGCTGCACTTCCCTGGCCGCAAACGACAGCAACGTGTCGACCACATCAGTGAGCAGCACCGGAACGCCGCTGCAAACGTTGTAGACGCCGCCTGGCGGGGCGCTTTCCAACAGCACCTTGCAAGCCTCGGCCGCGTCGCGCGAGTCGACGTAATCCCGCCATTTGTCGAGATCCCCGACGGCGAGAACGCCAGGTCCTCGCCCCTGCATCACCTCGGCGAGCCGCTTGGTGATGTCGCCCACAGCCGTCTTGCAAGAAACTCCAGGTCCGATCAGGTTGAAGGGGCGCGCATAAACGATAGGCACGCCGGCCCTCAGAGCCGTCTGGCTGAGCTCGAACTGGAACAGCTTGCTTAGGCCGTACCGGCTGGTCGGGCCGAGCCCGTCGTCCTCGCGAGTCGGCTCGCGCCGGTCGCTCGCGGCGTACTCGGCGGCCGAGCCGATCACCACGACGCGCTCGACGGGCATGCCGTCAAGGGCATCAACAAGGTTACTGAGCGCGATGACGTTCGCCTCAACAAGCGATCTCAAATCGTCTCCGCCCGCCAGCCCGGCCGCGTGCAGCACGTGTGAAGGCATAGAAGCCTTGACCGCGTCGCGAACCTCGTCGGGCTTCCTGAGGTCGCACGCCAGCCAGCGCACGGCGGATGGCTGATCCGCGCCTGTCTTCACGTCTTTGCGCGTCGTGCCGTACACCTCATCTTCGCTAGCGGCAAGCAACCGCGCTGTACGTCCACCCAGGTGGCCGCCGGCGCCAGTGACCAGGAAGCGACGGCCGGTGCTCATTTCAGGAAGTGATCGCGATTCTCTTCGAACCGGGCCTGAGCCTCGATGAAATCTTCCTGCCGGCCGATGTCGAGCCATCGACCTTCAAACGGGTACGCCCGGACCTTTTCGCCGGAAGCCAGGAGCATCCGCACGAGATCGGGAAGATCCAGGTACTCGCCGCGCTTGATGTGCTTGCGCACGCCCGGTTCCATCACGTACACGCCCATGCTGACCAGGTAATCAAGCGTCGGCTTCTCGATGTATTCGCTGACATAGCCGTCGACGGTCTCGAGCACGCCGAAGTCGATCTTCACTGTTCGCTTGTGAGTGGCGATGGTCATGATCGATCCGCCGGCTCGGTGGTCGGCGACCAGCTGGGCGTAATCCAGGTCGGTCAGGATGTCGCCGTTCATGACGAGGAATGTCTCGCTCAAGCCTTCGATGCTGCCGAGCGGACCGGCCGTGCCGAGTGGGGATTCTTCGAGCACGTACTCGATGCCGATCCCCAGGCCGGAGCCATCGCCGAAGTACGCCTTGATCAGAGCGGACAGGTGGCCGACCGCGATCACTATCTCGTCGAAACCGGAGCCCTTGAGCTGCTTCAGGACTATCTCGAGAATCGGCATGTCGACGATGGGCATCAGGGGCTTGGGAAGGATTGTCGTGTAGGGCGCAAGGCGGCTGCCTTTGCCGCCGGCCAGGATTACCGCTTTCATCACCACTCAGACCAGGTACCGGGCTGGGTCGTGGCCGAGACTCCTGTGAGAAAACCAGTCGATGGTGGATTGGAGGCCGGACTCGAACGTCGTGGCTGAACGCCAACCGAACAGCTCGAGCGCAAGGCGGGGGTCGGCGATCAACTCATCCACCTCGCTTCGTGCCGGCCTGACGCGATCGGGATCGGCCACGACCTTCAACGCTTTTCCGAGTGCCTTCGAGACCTGTTCCACCATCGAACCCACGGTCAAGCCTCGGCCGGAGCCCACATTGACGACCCGCCCGATCGCGGCATCGCACAGGGCTATGCGAATGAAACCGTCCACAGTGTCGGCCACAAAATTCATGTCACGGATGGGCGCAAGGCTTCCCAATCGGACCTCAGCTTGACCGAGGGCCTGGCGGATGATGGTCGGCAGGATCGCCCGCGCCGATTGCCTCGGGCCGAACGTGTTGAAAGGTCTGAGGATTGCCACCGGCAGGTTGTAGGTGCGCCAGAAGCTCTCGGCCAGCTTGTCGGCGCTGATCTTCGTCGCGGAGTATGGCGATTGGCCCTGCAGAGGATGCTTCTCGTCGATCGGGGTGTATATCGGGGTCCCGTAGACCTCGCTCGTCGAGGTCTGGACGAGCCGGCCGACCTCGGCCGCCCGCGCCGCTTCGAGCACGTTCAGGGTGCCGACCACGTTGACGTCGACGTACTGGCGGGGAGCCTCGTAGGAATATGGGATGCCGACCAGGGCCCCGAGATGAAACACGACGTCAGCCCCCCGGAGCGCCCTCCGCACGATGTCGGGGTCTCGCAAGTCGCCCCAGACGACCCGGATCTCGGCACGAATATCGTCCGGGCACTCGGCGAGCAGCCCGGTCTCGGAGCGCGAGTTGTAGTGGAGGAACGCTGTGGTCTCTGCTCCAAGGGTCACCAACCGCTCGGTCAGGTGGCTGCCGATGAAGCCTCCCGCCCCGGTCACGACGACCCGCTTCCCGCTCCAATCATCGTTGGGCGTCAGAGCCACTGATACATCGCGGGATTGTATCGAAGCGCCGCGCCCGAAAACGCCCGCCGCGTGTGTCGCCTAAGCTGAGATCGATATGAAGCGGCTGCAGCGGTGGATTCTGCCCATCGCGTTGGGTATCGCCGGGCTCGTCCTGCTGGTGCAGTTCCTGACCTCGAGCGCCCAGCCAGGCCAGTGGAGCTATTCCGATCTGGTGAGCAACGCGCAGGCCGGGCGGGTCTCCGAGATCACGATCTCCGGCACCACGGGCCTGGCGATCGACACTTCCGGCAAGAAGTACAACGTGGCGCTGCCTCAGGACCAGTCGGTGACGCTGGCCGACAACCTGAGGGCCGACGGTGTGAAAACGGTCCGCTTCGCCTCCGGGGCCGACCTCGGAACTGTTCTGATCAGCTTCCTGCCCAACCTGCTCATCCTGCTCCTCGTCGGAGGCCTGATCTACTGGTCTTACCGGTCCATCCAGCGCGGACAGGGGCAGGCGATGTCCTTCGGCCGCTCGAAGCCGCGGCTGATGTCGCCTGAGCGTTCCCTTGTCACCTTCGCCGACGTCGCGGGGGTGCAGGAGGCGCAAGAGGAGTTGAAGGAGATAGTCGAGTTCCTCAAGACGCCGGAGAAGTTCCGCGCCCTGGGAGCGCGCATTCCAAGAGGCGTGCTGATGGTTGGACCGCCCGGCAGCGGCAAGACGCTGCTGGCGCGTGCGGTCGCAGGTGAGGCGGGCGTCCCGTTCTTCAGCATCTCCGGCTCGGAGTTCGTGGAGATGTTCGTCGGGGTCGGCGCTTCGCGCGTACGCGACCTGTTCGAACAGGCCAAGAAGTCCAGCCCTTGCATCGTCTTCGTCGACGAGATCGACGCGGTCGGCCGCCAGAGAGGCACCGGGCTAGGGGGCGGGAACGACGAACGGGAGCAGACCCTCAACCAGCTGCTGGTCGAGATGGACGGATTCGACACCGACACGCACGTGATCGTCATCGCGGCGACCAACCGACCCGACGTCCTCGACCCGGCGCTGCTACGACCGGGACGCTTTGACAGGCACGTCGTCCTCGACCGGCCGGACGTCCGCGGCCGCCGCGCCATCCTTGACGTGCACGTGAAAGACAAGCCGCTGGCGCCGGAGGTCGATCTCGACGTTCTCGCGCGGCAGACGCCCGGCTTCTGCGGCGCCGACCTCGCGAACCTGGTCAACGAAGGCGCGATCCTGGCCGCGAGGGCCGGCCGCAAGGGCATCGCCATGGTCGATCTCGAGGAGGCGATCTATCGGGTCATAGCCGGCCCGGAGCGCAAGAGCGTTCGCATCTCGGACGAGGAGAAGCAGGTCGTTGCGTACCACGAGGCAGGACACGCTCTCGTCATGCACGCGTTGCCGCACTCCGACCGCGTGCACCGCATCTCGATCATGTCGCGCGGCTCTGCGCTCGGTTGGACGCTCAGCCTTCCCGGCGACGATCAGCACCTCGCGAACGAGGTGGCGCTGCACGAGCAGCTGGCAGGGCTGATGGGCGGCCGCGTCGCGGAGGAGATCGTCTTCGGCCATGTGACCTCGGGCGCCGAGAGCGACATCAAGAAGGCGACCCAGCTCGCGCGGCGGATGGTGACGCAATGGGGGATGAGCCCGACGATCGGCCCCGTCAGCATGGGAGAGAACAACGAGCTCGTGTTCCTCGGCCGCGACCTCGGCGAGCGCCGCAACTACTCCGAGCAGATGGCGGCGCAGATCGACGACGAGGTGCGGCGCTTCGTCGAGGACGGCCGCGAGGTCGCTCGCAAGATCCTCACGGAGCGGAGGGCGATACTCGGCCAGCTCGCGGACCGGCTGATTTCAGAAGAGACGGTCGAAGGCGGCGAGCTGGACCGGATGCTGCCGCCGGCTCCGCCCAAGATCGCGATGGCGGCCACCCCCTAGAGCTGCGCGTGACCCGGCGGAAGGCACAATTCCCTCCTTGGTTGTTAGATAGCGCAGGGACCATGGATACGACCCCCCGGGCGAGCGCAGTCGTGCCCGCGTCTCGAAGCAGGATCGCCGTCCCTATCCAGTCATCACCACATCAGGCAATGGAGGGCCCACCGCAATGGCCGCGATCGAGTTCGTACACCATCCGCATCCACACACCGAGCAGCGGAAGCTGCAGCCGCCGCCAAAGGTCTCCGACGAGCACATCGGCTTCAACGGGCGCCTCGGCGCCCGGATCACGCGCAGCGTCGGCACGATGTGGGCCTTCTACACGGCCGCTCTGTTCATGGCGACTTGGATGGTGCTCGCCGGGTTCGTGTGGGGACCGCTCCACCACGTCGATCCATATCCGTTCGCGTTTCTGCTCTTCCTCGGCAACATCGTCCAGCTGCTGTTGATGTTCGTGATCATGGTCGGCCAGCAGGTCCTGGGCGCCGCCTCCGACAAGCGGGCGGTCGTCACGTACCAGGACGCCGAGGCGATCCTGCACGAATGTCTCCAGATGCAGGAGCACCTCACCGCGCAGGACGCCGCCCTCGAGCGGATGCTCAAGCGCCTGGAGCAGCTGGAGGCGAGGACGGAGAAGTCCGCGGGATAATGACCCAGGCCCGGCCTGGGCGCGCGGGTTGACCGCGCCGGCCGGAGGTGGAGGACCGCGCGAGCGGTGAATCTATGAGCGACCAGATTCGCAACGGACACAGCGACGGTGCATCGGGCCAGGCCGGCACGTCCTCGGACAGCCACGGGCCGGGCGACGAAAAACGGCGACTGATGCTGACGCAGATCCTCAACAGCCCCGTCCTCAACCCGGCGGGCGACGAGCTCGGCCGCCTGGAGGACGTGATAGTCAAGCTCGGTGAGGGCGGGTATCCGCCGGTCACGGGGGTCAAGGTCCAGATCGGAGGCCGCGACGTCTACGTCGGAATGGAGAACATCGACAAGGTCGCTCCCGGTGAGGTGCGGCTGAGCAGCCACACGCTGCACACAGGGGCGTTCCAGCGCAGGCCCGGCGAGGTTCTCCTCGCCGCCGACGTGTTCGGGCGTCATCTCATGGACGTCGCTCGCGGTCGCATCGTCCAGGCGCACGACCTGGTGCTTGGGAAAGTCGGTGAAGGGTGGAGGCTCCTTGGGGTCGACCGCAGCCCTCGCGCCATGCTTCGGCGCCTCATTCCGCGCCGCGCGCGGCCCGACCTGCGCAGGCACGCGATTCTGGACTGGAAGGACGTCCAGCCGTTCGTCGGCCACGTGCCCACCGCCAAGCTGCTGGTGCCTCTGCAGCGCCTGCGCCGGCTGCACCCGGCCCAGATCGCAGACCTGGTGGAGGGCGCGTCGCACGAGGAGGGCGAGGAGATCATCCACGCGGTCGAGAGCGACGAGGAGCTGACGGCTGATGTTTTCGAAGAGCTCGACACCGAGCACCAGCTCGAGTTCCTGAAGACGCGCTCGACCGAGGAGGTAGCCAAGGTCCTCAGCCGCATGGCGCCGGACGACGCCGCCGACTTGCTCGGCGAGCTTGAATACGAACGGCTGACACCGGTCCTCGCAATGCTCCCGGCACCGCAGCAGCACAAGCTGCGCAAGCTCCTCCAGTACCACCCGACCACTGCCGGCGGCATGATGAACCCGGATTTCATTTCGGTCGTACGCGGCACTCCTGCGGCGCAGGCCCTCGAGCGGGTGCGCACCGACGACAAGGCGCCGCACCAGCTGCTGAGCACCGTGTTCGTGACCGAGGCGGACGGCAAGCTGATCGGCAGTCTCGCCGTCGTCGACCTCCTGCGTGGCGATCCGGCCGCCAACGTCGAGGACGAACCTGGGCTGGTCGACCTGCGGGTGAGCGCAGGAGCCGACCTGGCCGACGTCACCCTGATGATGGCCGATTACAACCTCACGGCCCTGGCCGTGACTGATGTCGCCTCGATTCTGGTCGGCGCCATCTCGGTCGACGATCTGTTGGAAGCCCTGGTGCCGGAAGCCTGGCGCAACCGCGTCGAAGCGAGCAGCGGGGTCTAACCAACTTGGCCGAGCGCGGGCCGGTGAGAGGCGACTCCCACCCGGTCCCTATCTCGGCGTCCGTGCAGGAAACCCACGGCGGTGACATTCACGGCGCCTTCGGCACCATCCGGCTGAGCGACGAAGCCCCCCGCCGGACCTGGCGCCGGCGCCTTCTCACCCTGGCCGCGATCGTCGGCCCGGGGCTCATCGTGATGGTCGGCGACAACGACGCGGGTGGTGTGTCCACCTACGCGCAGGCAGGCCAGGACTTCGGCTATTCGCTGCTCTGGACCCTCGTGCTGCTAATCCCTGTGCTGATCGTCAACCAGGAGATGGTCGTGAGGCTTGGAGCGGTGACTGGAGTCGGCCAGGCCAGGCTGATCAGGGAGCGGTTCGGCCGCTCATGGGCCTGGTTCTCTGTCGGCGGTCTCTTTCTCCTGAACTTCCTGATCATCAGCACCGAGTTCATCGGCGTCAGCCTTGCCGGCGAATACTTCCACTTCAGCCCGTACATCGTCGTGCCGCTGTCCGCGCTGCTGCTCATCGGGATCACGGTGACCGGGAACTTCCGCCGCTGGGAGCGGGCGATGTTCGTATTTCTATTCGCCAGCCTCCTGGTGCTGCCGCTGGCGCTGCTCAGCCACCCCGATCCTGGCGCCACCCTCAAAGGGTTCGTCCACCCCACCGTGCAGGGCGGCTTCACCTCCAACGCGGCGTTGCTGATCATCGCCATCGTGGGGACGACGGTGGCTCCCTGGCAGCTCTTCTTTCAGCAGTCCAACGTCATCGACAAGCGCATCACCCCACGCTGGCTCGAATACGAGAAAGCGGACACGGCGCTCGGCGCGTTGGTGGTGGTGGTCGGAGCGGCGGCGATCATGATGGCCACTGCATCGGCCTTCTCAGGCACCAGCGACTTCGGCCACTACAAGGACGCGCTCGGTATCGCGCGGGGATTGAGCAGTCACCTGTCCCCGATGGTCGGCACGATCTTCGCTCTGGTCCTGTTCGACGCCTCGATTGTCGGCGCCTCGGCCGTAACCCTGGCGACCTCTTATGCGTTCGGTGACATGTTCGGCCTGAGGCACTCACTGCATAGAGGTATTGGTGACGCCAAGCTCTTCTACGGGACCTACGCGGCAACGGTGGCCCTTGCGGCCGGAATCGTTCTTATCCCGCACGCCCCGCTCGGCCTTATCACGACGGCGGTGCAGGCCCTTGCCGGCATCCTCCTTCCGAGCGCGACCGTCTTCGTCGTCCTGCTGTGCAACGACCGCGCGGTGCTCGGGCCCTGGGTCAACAAGCCGTGGCTCAACATCGTCGCGGTGATCATCGTCAGCGTCCTTCTGCTGCTGTCGATGGTGCTCGTGATCTCGACGGCGTTCCCTTCGGTGGATGTCAGCAGGCTCGTGGTCGTGCTTGGCGCATTGACGGCGGTGGCTCTTGTCGTGACCGGAGCCTGGGTTTGGCTCGGTCAGCGAGGTGGTGCTCGGGAACCCGTGGTGTCACGCGCGGAGCGGGAGAACTGGCGCATGCCCGCCCTGGCGCTGCTCGAGCGTCCGAAGTGGTCAGCCGGGAGGCGGGTGGCGATGCTCGCAATGGGCGGATACCTGATCGTGGCCGTCGTCCTGCTGGCCGTGAAGGCGGTGCAGCTCGCACTCGGGTAAGCCTCTTCACAATTCGTTTACTAAGCCAAACGGCGCATCGGTCTAGACTTCTAGCCCGTGCTCGGTAAGCGACCGGGCCACCGCGCCCGCGCTTCGCGTGGGCGGCTGAGGCCATTACGAATCCTGACTCTTGCCGTGACCGCCATCGCGCTGTCGGTGGCCTCCGGCGGTTTCGCGTACTTCATGCCGGCTCTGGCAGAAGCGTTCGACGCCACGAGCCAGGTGGTGGATGTGCCGTCACCCACGCCCTCACCTTCTGAGGTGGTCGGGTCCTCTCCTTCGCCGACCCCTCGAACCCCAGGCGCCTTCACAGTGTTGCTGCTCGGCTCCGACAACGATTCCAAGTTCAATGCCGACCATGTTCTGACCCAGTCGATGATCCTCATACGGTTCAACCCCTCGACGAAGAAGGTGGTGATGATGTCGATCCCGCGTGACCTATGGGTCCCGCTGTCGACTGGCGGTACGGGCAAGATCGACGGCGCGTATTCGTACGGCGGCGCCGGCGCGGCGATCGCGACCGTACAGAACAACTTCGGCATTCATGTCGACGACTACATATGGATCGGATTGGCTGGACTCGTCAACGTCATCGACGCCATCGGTGGCATCGATGTCGTTACCGGCGCTCCCGTGATGGACGACTACTACCCGCACGACATTGGACCGGGCTATCCGTACGACTACCTGCGGGTTGCCGTAATGGCCGGACCCCAGCACCTGAATGGCACTAACGCCCTCCAATATGTGCGATCCCGACACAACGACCTGCAGAGTGACTTCGGCCGCTCCCAGCGACAGCAACAGGTGCTGCTGGCTCTTCGGGCGAAGGCGGCATTGATTTCGGCAGAGGACGTGCCGGTCCTGGCGGCCGCCATGAAAGGCCAAATCAAGACCGGGATGTCCCTGTCGCGAATTGCTGCGCTCCTGCCGATTGTGAGCGGGATCGATCTGAGGAACATCCAGCAGATCGTCCTGCTGCCGCCCTATACCCACGGGTGTGGGTGCCCGCAGGGCTACGTGATCCCCGTCTGGAGCCAGATCCTTCCCCTGGCGCACACGTACTTTCCGTGATCTCACGAGGCGTCCTCGCCGCCGGCCTCGCGGTTCTCATGTTTGTCTCTGGCGTCGGCTCTTACCTGTATCTCGGGTCGCGCCAGTCCGGCGTCGCAAAACAGCCGCAGCAGCCCACATCCGCGTCGCCGACGCCGGGAGCGTTCAACCTGCCCGGAACGCTATTCATGACCCAATCAGGAGCGATCTACAGCCTCAGTGCAGGGCGCTTTCATCAACTCACATCGTCGGCCGGCTGGACTCAACTTGCCCCCTATCCCGGAGACAATCTGCTCGCGGTCAGACGCAGCCTGCTCTTCTCGGACGTTTACATCCTCAGTCGACTCGGCAAGGTGCTCAAGACCCTCACGCACAACACAGCCGCTGGATCAGACACAGGCGCCAGGCACTGGTCCTTCTATCCACGCCTCAGCTACAACAACAAGACGCTTTTCATGAGCTATGACAAACCCAAAGCGGGCTTCGACGTGCCGCTGACGATCTGGTCGGTCCCTCTAGGCCAGAGCATCAGCTCCAGGCTGGCTAGGCGTTGGACGACATCGATCGACTACACGGGCGGCGATGTGCAGCCGCTGCCCTTGAGATCAGGCGCGCTGATCTATACCAAGTACCAGTACTACAACCAGAAGATCGTCAGCCAGATCTGGATCACCAACCAGCCAGAGATCCAGTACTACTGCGGGGCATTCTGCATCTCGGTTCCCCCAGGGGCCGGGCGCGGCAGGCCGCTGACCAAGCCCGAAGAGGACTGCGCCCAGCCGGCGCTTTCGCCAAACGGCAAGACGATGGCGATGATCTGCACGTATCAGACACAGGTGTCATACCTGAACCTGGCCTCGTTCAACGGATCTACCCTCGGAGCTCGCCACATCGTTATCAAGAACCAGCTGGTGGCGCAGCCCACGTGGGCTCCAGACAGCAGCGGTATCGCATACCTGGCGCCGGCGCAGCTTGGCACCGGGTTCCAGCTCTGGTTCCTGCCCAAGCTCGCGTACGCGCCGCCGCCCCCAAGCCCCATCCCGACCGTCGTCCCGACGCCGGGAGGCCCGGTCGGCACGCCGGCTCCGAGCCCGACCCCTTCGCTTCCGCCGCCACCGATAGTGGTCAAGCCGATCCAGATGACGACCAACCTGGGCTTCGACGCCACCTCCCCAATGGTCTGGATTCCCTAGGCGCAGGTCGCCGGCGCTGGGCCTGACGCCGTGACCGGTTCGCGGTTGGCTACGACCGCCTGTTCGACAGTGATCACGCCGTGAGAGACCATCGCCCCGAGCACACTGCTGCGCCGGGCCGCGGCCAGGTCCGGGTCGATGGTGGGGTCGTATAGCGACGGCGCCTGGGTCACGCCCGCGAGCAGCGCGTACTGACCGATGGTCAGGTTAGCGAGCGGTTGGTGGAAGTACTCGCACGCGGCCTGGGTGACGCCGAAGCGGTTGAACCCCGTGGTGATCTCGCTCAGATAGTCGGCCATGATCCGTTTCTTGCCGATCACACGCTCCACCTTGAGCGCCATCACCACATCTACGATCTTGTTGTATCCCTCGTTTGATCCGCCAAGGTAGACGTCCTTCACGAGCTGCTCGGTTATGGTCGAGCCGCCCTGGCAGAAGCATGCGTGCGTAGCGTCGTACAGAAACGCACGCGCCAGTCCGATCGAGTCGATCCCGCGATGTTCGTAGAAGCGTTCGTCCTCCGTGGCCACCACCGCCAGGGCGAGCAATGGCGGGACCTCGTCTTCGCTCAGCAGCACGACTCCATGCGCCTGGGTCGAGTCTAGGACCCGCTGCTGGACGTCGTCCGCGGAAGGGGTCGAGACCCACAGCGTCATGGCGCTTGGGGCCGCCAGAACCAGGATGCCGATCAGCGTCAGCACCAGCCGCTGGGCCGGGACCGGCAGCCACCTCAAGACGCGTGCCCCACTTGCAACAAAACGCCATCTTGCCGGAACGCGTTACGGGCAAGGCTTGCCGAGACAGGAATCTGTGCGCTCGTTAACTATCGGGTTTAGACTCAGCGCAGAAGGAAAATCGATCTACAGCGTTCCAGTGGGAGTGTCGTGACTCGGTCAGGCCGGCAGACCGTCGGCGAGCTGAAGGTCAGCGTGCTCGGCGCGCTGGACATCCACGGGGTCGACAAGCATGCCCTGGGCAGCCGCAAAGCCCGCACCCTCATCAAGGTGCTGGCGGTCGCCCGCGGCCAGCCGGTCCCGGTCCCGAGGCTGGTCGACTGCCTATGGCCCGACCGGCCGCCCGCCCGCCCTTCGCAGCAGATCTCCGTGCTGGTAAGCCGGCTGAGGTCGGTCCTCGGCCCCGACCGCCTGCCACGGTCGGATGCCGGTTATCAGCTGCTGGCGGATTGGATCGACCTCGATGTCGCCAACCACCTGGCGACCGCCGCCTCGCGCCGTCTGGCGGCGCAGAACTACGCGAGCGCCCGCCTCGCCGCCGAAGCGGCGCTGGCGCTCATGCGTGGCGAGCTGCTGGCCGACGAGCCGGACTCGCCGTGGGCGGACGAAGAGCGCGCAGCGGTGGCGAGGCTGGGAATCGACGTCCGTCGAACGGCGGCGCGCGCGGCCCTGGCCGTCGGCGACTTTGCCGCTGCCCGCGAGATGAGCGAGGCGGTCGTCGCCGCCGACCCTTACGACGAGGGCGCCCTGCAGGTCTTCATGGCGGCTCTCGCCCACGGCGGCCAGCCCGGCACCGCGCTGGCGACCTTCGCGCGTGCGCGCAAACGCCTTCGGGAAGACCTGGGGGTCGATCCATCACCGGCCACGGACGCCGTCCATAAGGCCATCCTTCAGGGCAAAGCGATTCCTGGCCTCGTCATTGCCGTGGCGACGAACCACGGGCGCGACTCGCGCACGCCGCTGCCCGACGCGGAGGAAGTCCTGGGCTCGGGACTGGCCGGGAGGACCGTGGAGCTCGGGGCGCTGAATCAGGCCATGACCCGAGTCGGCGAGGCGGGCATCAGGCTCCTGGTCGTTGACGGGGACAGCGGTATCGGCAAGACCCGGCTGGTCACGCACTGGGCGACTCGCGCCCGGGTCGACGGGACGACCGTGCTTTCGGCCGCATGCGGCGGTCTCGACCGCATGGTTCCGCTACACCCGCTGGTGGCAGCGCTGGATCAGTTCGTGGAAAGCGATCGCCGGCGAGCGCAGGCGTTGTTCGGTCCGCAACCGGCGTTTCGGGCGCTGCTCGAAGCGCCCAGATCCGAGCCCACGCCTGCCGTCATCGCGCCGGCGCTCAATGCATCGGTGCGCAGGCGGATGTTCGAGGTGATGCTCAACACGTTTGCGCACATCGCGTCGTCCGGGCCGACGGCGCTGGTCCTCGATGACATTCATCTTGCAGGGGAGCTGACCCGGGCCTGGGTCGATTTCGCGCGAGCACGGCCCATAGGCGTGCCGCTGCTCATCGTGGTCACGGAGCTGCTCAGCAGCAAGCTGCCGGCACGCATCGACGAGCGGATCACACTGGGGCCTCTCGACCTCGCGGCAGCGAGAGAGATCGTGGGCAGCGGGCGAGCGGAGGAGCTGCACGCGTTGACCGGAGGCAACCCGCTGTTCCTGCGCCAGCTCGCAATCACGGATACGCATACCGGGCTTCCGGCCACCATCAGGCAGGCGGTCGACGCTCGGTGCGATCAGCTGGGTCCTGCGGCGCGCACCCTGCGCACGGCCGCCGCGATCGGCCATGTCATCGACCCGGATCTTCTAATGGAGATCTTGAACCTTCACCCGGTCGATCTCTTCGCCCACCTGGAGGCCGGCGTCAAAGCCCTGTTCCTCGATGAGGGGGCCGGCGCTTTCACCTTTCACCACGAGCTGGTTCGCGACGCACTCGCCGCCGGCCTGACCGGACCGTGGCGAGCCCATGTCCACCGCACGGTCGCGCGCTTGATGGTAGAACGGCAGGGATCAGATGCCATACAGGTCGCGCACCATGCGCGACTTGGCGGCGACGTGACGCAGGCCGTGTCGACTTTGATGGTGGCCGCCCGCACGTGCTTCAGACGGCGCGACTTCGCCGAAGCCGAGCGCCTGCTCACCGACGCGATCGAGCTCGAGGACAATGCCGACAGCCGCCTGCTCCGCGCCGAGGTTCGCATCACGATGGGCCACTTCGCGCGGGCCGCCGAGGATGCGCGCGCGGCAATCGTCCGTGGCGCGGGCGCGGCCGGCATGGATACGGCCGCCTGGTGCGCTTACTACCTCGGCGAGTTTGGCTACGCCCTCACTCTGGCCGAGGAGGGGGCCGCCCTCGCCGACTCGGCCGGAACGCGAGCGCGATGCCTGGTGATCGCCGGGCGGCTTCTCCATGCGGATGGACAGCTGGAGGCGTCGGAGCACCGGTACTCGGGCGCCCGGAAGGTTGCCGACGAGAGCGGCCTGACAACCCTGGCCGCCGTGTGGCTGGCCGCGCTCCGGTGTGACCAGGGACGAGCGCGTGAGGCGCTCGAGCTGCTTCGGACCCCGGCCTCGGCCGCCGATGAGGTAGACCAGCCGCTGACCTTCCGCCACCGACAGCTGGCCCGTGCTCGAGCCCACATGATGCTGGGGCAGATTTCGGAAGCGCTTTCCGCGCTGGACGAGCTCTCTGCCGACCCCGGTCCTGCGGAGCTCGGGCAGGCCGGGCCGGACGGAGCCAACCTTCGCGCCGCGATCCTTGTCTCGATGGGCGATCTGGAAGGCGCGGACGAGATCAACCTGAAAGAGCTCGAAGGCGCGCGCGCCGGCCACCTTCGGCCGCTTCTCGAGGCGTGCTTGATCGGACTGGGAGAGAGCCGTTTCGCCGCCGGCACCCGGCGATCTGCCATGCGATATCTCGGCGACGCGGTGCGCGCGCGCATAGGCCCGTACCCGTTCAAGTGGCAGCAGCGGGGTCGCACGCGATTGCTGCAGGCGCGTTTGGAGCTGGCGGCCGGCAACCACGAACGCGCGCTGATCGGGGCGCGCGAGCTCATCGAAGATTCGACGCGTAGTGGGGATGCAGTGCGGTTGGTCGCCGCGAGGTTGCTCGAGGCCGAGACGCTGGCCGCCGCCGGCGAGACGGTCGAAGCGAAGGCCGTGGGCGAGATGCTGAAGCGGGCCGCCGACGTTCTCGGCGGGGAGACATGGCGGCTCACGGCCCGCCTGGCCCAGCTGACCGGCAACACCGCGTGGTCGCTGCTCGCAGAGAGGCAGCTTGAGCACCTCGCCCAATCGAGCGGGGAACGAGCAGCCGGCGTGCGGAGTTTCGCTGCCAAGTATCAGGAGAGAATCTCAGCTGTAGCTGAACCCGAGCCCTAAGGTTCCAACCGGCTGCAATTTTATTGCAGCACCGCCCGCTCAGACTCGGAAAGTGAGATCCCCACCTCTGATCTTGAGCGCGCCTTGGCAGAGCTAGAGGCGCCCTATCCCGTAAGCGGGACGGTCGCGCGGTTTGTCGATCGTCTGGCGAGCCTTTCTACTGACGAGTGGGAGTCGATCCAGACGACGATCAAGATGGGCGGCTTCGAGATCTCGATGGTCGACGCGAGCCGGAACGCCGCGGTGGCGCTGGCCGTCCGCGATTTGATCTCGAGGACCCAGTTCGACCAGCTCTACGGTCCGTTCCTGATAGTGATCCCGCTCGAATCACTCGAGGCGGCCCCCAACCTCGACTGATCCGCCCTCCCGTCCCGGCTACGCTTTTGCCGTGGCCATCATCGTCGCCCCGCAACCCCAGGCGGCCGAAAATGAGGAGAAACCCCCGGTGGTTTCCCCTGCGCGCGAAGCGGCGTTGAGGATGGGCCCTATTGAATGCATCGGCAGGCGCTTCGCGCGTGCCTCTCTCCTTCCGGTATATCGATGGGACTTAATTCCGAATTAGTTCTCCTCGCGACGATTGGCAGTATCTAAAACAAAGTCATGGCCGGGGGAACCCCGGCCAACCCTGCCACGATTGCAACGACCCGTCCGGCTACGCTTTTGCCGTGGCCATCATCGTCGCCCCGCAACCTCAGGCCGCTGAGATCGGGCTTGATGTCATGCGGAGGGGCGGCAATGCAGTCGATGCCGCCGTCACGTGTGC
>JBGOTG010000019.1:0-18650 GCA_041476405.1 Candidatus Dormibacteraceae bacterium
GGCCGACCACCCCGACCACGCAGGCGGCCGCGAACACGAGATACGCGGCGGCCAGCACTGGCGCCTTCCCGACCTTGTCGGCGAGCCAACCCGCGGGGAACGAGACCACGGAGCCAACGACGTTGTGCGCCAGGTAGAAACCGACCGCAGCCGCCAGCGAGGCGGACTGGCTCAGCTCGGGCCGCACCAGCTGTGCAGCGCGGAGGGTGAAGAATGCCGTCGCGAAATTTCCGACGCCGAAAATGGCGACGGGGACCATCAGGCGCCAGAACCCCGGCGGCATCGGCACCTTCAACGAAACAGGCGTGGGTCGGTCGCGCCTCGGATCCCTCGTGATGAGCGCGAACAGCGTCACGCAAAGGATTCCCGGCACCAATGCCCACCAGAAGACGGTTCGAAATCCGTGGCCCGTCGAGAGCAGGAGGAACGCAACGGCAGGTCCGATGAGCGCGCCCGCCGTGTCGAGCGCCTCGTGGAAACCGAATGCCTTGCCGAGGTCTTTCTTCTCTACCGATCCGGCCAGCATCGCCGACCTGATCGGCTGCCTCAGGCCGCGACCCATCCATGCCAGGGAGCGAGCAACGATTATCTGCGGCCAGCTGGAGACCGCGACCAGGAGACCCAGGCCGATGACGGTGGTGCCGTATCCGCCGACAGCGAGGCGCTTCCGCCAAGTGATGCGGTCGCTGTACCACCCGCTCCAGAGCTTCACGATGGCGGACGACCCGTCGCCGATGCCTTCGATCAGGCCGACGGCCAGCGCGGGCGCGCCCAGCCCCACCGTGATGAACAGCGGCAGGACGGCGAACACCATCTCGTAGTTCGCGTCGGCCGCAAGGTCGGCGATTCCGATGCCGACTACGTTGCGGTTGAGCCACCCGACGCCCGTGCGCCCTTTGGCGCCGGCGGGCGTGGTCAAACGACCTCTAAGGGCTCTGGCTGGAATGGCCCGCCGTCGGCGTCCGCGACGAACGCATTCGCATCGACCGGCTTGCCTTTCTCCACCGACACGATCACATACACATAACCGGCCCAGGCACGCTCGGTGTCGAAGCGGGAGGCCTGCGCCGGATGGTCGGGATGCGTGTGGTAGTACCCGACTATGTCGAGGCCCGCCGAATCCGCGTCACGCTGGATTCGAATGTGGTCTCGCGGGTCGATCTCGTAGCGGTCGTGCGAGCGTTCGACCACTATGTTGCGAGCTCTTTTGGCTTCCATGGCCGTGCGCTCTCCTCTCGGTCCGACCATGACTCCGCAGATCTCGTTCGGATAACCCTCGGCACCGTGGGCCTCGATCGCGTCGAACGCCGCGCGGCTGATCTTCACTTCGACTTCTCGCCATAAAGACCTGTCGAGATGTATCTGTCACCTGAGTCCGGGAAGACGGTGACGATGACACCCTCGCGGATCGACTCCGCGAGGCGGCGCGCGGCCCACAGCGCCGCCCCGCTCGAATGGCCTACGAGCAGCCCCTCTGTGCGGGCCACCTCACGAGCCAGGTCGTAGGCCGGCTCGGTCGGGCAGCCCCAGATCTCGTCGGCTACGCTTGGATCCCAGATCTTGGGAACTATCGCGGTCGGAAGGTGCTTCAGTCCCTCCAGGCCGTGGAATGAATCCTCCGGCTCCACCGCGATCGTTCTGATCGACGGGTCGTGCTCCTTGAGGCGGCGTGCGTTGCCGACGAACGTCCCTGTGGTGCCCACACCAGCCACGAAGTGGGTGAGTCGGCCCGAAGTCTGCTCGATTATCTCGAGCGCGGTGCCCTCGTAGTGCGCACGCCAATTGGCCGGGTTCGAATACTGGTCCGGGTAGAAGTACCGGTCGGGCTCTGCTGCGACGAGCTCGCGAACCAGGATGATCGCGCCGTCCGAGCCCTCCAGAGGATCGCTGTACACGATCTCGGCCCCGTACGCCATCACCAGGGCTTTGCGCTCGGCGCTGACGTTGGAGGGCATCACGAGCTTCACGCGGTATCCCTTGGCCGCCCCCACCAGCGCATAGGCGATTCCCGTGTTGCCCGAGGTCGAATCGATGATCGTCGTGTGGTGGGTCAGCGCTCCGCGCCTCTCGCCATCTTCGATCATCGCCAGCGCAGCCCGGTCCTTCACGGAGCCTCCGGGGTTGAACCACTCGGCTTTGGCGTAGACCTCGACCTTGGGGAAGTCGCGCTCGAACAGCCGGACGCGTAGCAACGGCGTGTTGCCGATCAATCTCGTGATGCCCGCGGTCACCAGGCCTTGCGCCATGTCAGCAAAGGATAGGAACCGCGCTCCTATCGCTGCCGATTCCCTTCAGGACGTGAAGTGGATGGCCACGATGCCGATCAGCACGAACACCCCTCCGAGGAGATAACCGATCAGGGATCGGCGGTAGACCGAGCCGCCTTCCGGAGCCAGGATGTTCAGGATCGCCTTCCCGATCAGGAAGCCGCCTCCAAGCACCGTGATGGCCGACGACTGTGTGAGGACTCCGAACATGAGCACCGCGCTCGCGAGCAGCACCTCGAGAAGCTGCAGCAACGTATACGCGGACATCATTCTGAGCGACCCGCGCCGGGGTCGAGAGCCTGCGCAAAGTCGGCGACGATGTCATCCGCCGCCTCAATTCCCACCGAGACCCTGACCGTTCCCGGTCCAACGCCGAGCTCGGCTCGCTCCGCCGGAGTCAGGCCACGATGTGAGGTGATCTCCGGGTAGGAGATCGTGGTCTCCACCCCACCCAGGCTGGCCGCAAACGCCACCAGCTCAAAGCGCGACATCATGCCCTGCACCGCGGTGCGACCGCCTTGGAGGTCGAACGCCATCATCCCGCCCGAGCCCTGCGGGAGCAGACGCGAGGCCACCGCGAAGGATGACGACTCCTCGAGCAGCGGGTGGTGGACCCTTGCAACGCCCGGCATCGAAAGCATGGCGCGCGCGAGCGCGAGCGCGTTGTCGCTATGGCGCCTCATGCGCACGTCCAGCGTGCGCATGCCGCGCAGCGCCAGCCATGCGTCGAAAGGGCCGAGCGTGGTCCCCGTCCGCACCGAGCGCGCGCGGGCGGCCGACATCACTGAGGCGCTGCCGACCACAACTCCCGCTATGAGGTCGGAGTGTCCTCCGAGGTACTTGGTAACGCTGTGCATCACCGCCGTCGCCCCGAGCTCCAGCGGCCGGCAGAGCACCGGGCTGGCGAAAGTGTTGTCCACCAGCAAGGGGATGCGACGCTCGCGCGCCAGGCCGGCGATCGCCTCTAGGTCGGGCACCCTGCACAACGGGTTGGTGATCGTCTCGACGAGCACCAGGCCGGCGCCATCCATCGCGCGCCGGACTGTCTCCAGGTCCGTCATGTCGACGAGGTGGGCCTCGTAGCCGGCCGGCTCCAGGTCCTGGCGTAGGAGCGAAAGGGTCCCGCCGTAGAGCTCGCGCGTGGCGAGGATCGTGACCGGCTTGGGCGCGAGCGCGAGGATCGCCACGTGCATGGCGGCCATGCCCGAGCCGGTCGCGACGCCCGCCTCGGCGCCTTCGAGCTCGGCGACGGCCCGCTCGAGCATGGTGCGGTTGCTGTTCGAGTTGCGCCCGTAGTAATGACCGGGGCGCTCGCCGCGCGCGACAGCGTCGTAGTCGTCGAGGTCTGTGTAAACCTGGACGGAGGCGGGGCTCAGGTCAGGCGCGAGCGGGGCGCGAGCGGCCATCCCGGCCCTGCCGCCGCGGCCGGCGTGCACCGCCCGCGACGCCTGCTTCACGGCAAGCTCGAGGCCTGTGCGTAGTAAGCGCCGCCGGCCAGCTCATGCTCGATCGCCAGCAAACGGTTGTACTTGGCGACGCGCTCGGCCCGGGCGGGAGCGCCGGTCTTGATCATGCCGACGCCCGTCGCGACCACCAGGTCGGCGATGGTCGTGTCCTCGGTCTCACCCGAGCGATGTGAGATGACGGCCGAGTAACGCGCCGTGCGCGCGGTATCGATCGCCTGCAGCGTCTCGCTGAGGGTCCCGATCTGGTTCACCTTGATCAGGATCGAGTTGGCCACACCCTTTTCGATCCCCTCCGCGAGGCGCTCGACACTGGTCACGAAGAGGTCGTCGCCGACGAGCTGGATGCGGTCGCCGAGGCGGTCGGTCAAGAGCTTCCAGCCGGCCCAGTCGTCCTCGGCCATGCCGTCCTCGATGCTGATGATCGGATAACGCTTGATCCACGCCTCGTACAGGTCCACGAGCTCGACCGCGCTGAGCGTCCTTCCCTCGCCGGCAAGGACGTAGCTCCCGTTCTCGAAGAGCTCGCTGGCGGCCACGTCGAGGGCGACGGCGACCTCGTCGCCTGGCCTGTAACCCGCGACGCCGATGGCCTCGACGATGAGGCTGAGCGCCTCCTCGTTCGATTTGAGACTCGGAGCGAAGCCGCCCTCGTCGCCGACCCCTGTCGCGAGCTTGTCCCGTTTGAGCACGCCCTTAAGCGCGTGGTAAACCTCGGCGACGGCACGGATCGCTTCCGTGAACGATGGCGCGCCCACCGGACACACCATGAACTCCTGGAGGTCGACCGACGTGTCGGCGTGGGCGCCTCCGTTGAGGATGTTCGACATCGGCAGCGGCAGCAGGTGAGCCTGGGCGCCACCGAGATACCTGTACAGGGGCGTCCCCATGGCTTCGGCAGCGGCACGCGCCGCGGCCAGCGAGACGCCGAGGATGGCGTTCGCGCCCAGGCGCGACTTGTCTGGCGTGCCGTCGAGCGCGATGAGCGTTGCGTCGAGGGCGGACTGGTCCAAGACGTCCATGCCGACGACCTTCTCCGCGATGTCGTTCTCCACGTTCCAGACCGCCTTCTGCACGCCCTTCCCCCCGTACCGCGAGGCGTCGCCATCGCGCAGCTCCACGGCCTCGTGCTTGCCTGTCGACGCGCCGGAAGGAACGATCGCCGTGCCGCTGCCGGATTCGGTGTAGGCGGTGACGGAGATCGTCGGATTTCCGCGGGAGTCGAGGACTTCGAGGGCTGTCAATCCGGTGAGGCGGACCACGACCCGGAAGTCTAGGCCGAGGCGATCGGTATCGGCCAGAGGCTCAATCGCGGGTGGACGCTGAAACCGTAGTTCAGCAGCAGAGTTGCGTCCTCGACCGAATAGCCTGTCGCGTTGAGGACGACCGCCACGAGGTGCCTCCCGTTACGGGTGGCGGTGGCGAGCATGCACCCGCCGGCGTCGTCTGTGAGACCGGTCTTGAGCCCGGTGGCGCCTGGGTATGTCCAGAGCAGCCGGTTCAGGTTGTGCGGGTAGAAGGCTTTGTGGGTGGCCGTAGCGGGGATCGCGATGTCCTTCGTGGCCGCGATCGCCGCCAGCTGCGGGTAGTACGTGTCGATGTAAGCCGCGACGTGGACGAGGTCGTGCGCCGACATCCCGTGGCCGGGGGCGTCCAGGCCGCTCGGATTGACGAAGTGGCTGGCAGTCAGCCCGATGCTGGTCGCCTTCTGGTTCATCTGCCTGACGAACCTGTCGCGAGGAACGATCCCCTGGGCGAGGGCCTCCGCGGCGTCGTTGCCGGAGTCCAGAAAGAGGCCATCCAGCAGCTGGCGCACGGTCACGCGCTCGCCCCGCGACAGGCCCATGACACTGGGGGTGATCTGGGTCGCAGCCTTCGTGACGACGACGATGCGGTCCAGCGTGCCTGCATCGTCCACCGCGACCATCGCGGTCATGAGCTTGGTGAGGCTGGCGGGTGCGCGCGACGTCTCGGGGTCGCGCTCCCACAGGACCTGCCTCGTCTCCAGGTCGACGAGGTAGGCCGCCTGGCCGTGGATCGGCAGGCGTGGCTGTGGGTTGGTCGCGAGCCACAGGTTCGAGAAGTCGAAGTGGTCGAAGTCGGCCGGCGCGGGCGCGGCCGAGCGCTTCAGGTCGAAAGCGACGACCTGGCGTTTGGCGGCCACGAAGCTGGTCGTCACCCCGGCGGCGACGACGAGCACGACGGCGAGAAAGAAGGCCAACCGATCGCGGCGCCGTCGATGGCGTCCGCGCGTCCGTGGGTTGCCGTTTAGTGGAACGTAGGCTGCGACGGTGGAAACCCCCTGGATGAACTTGTCGGGATTGTAACGAACCGGCTTTAAGCCGGGGCGCAGGGGCCGATGCCTGTTCCCCCCACTCCCCACGGGCTTGGGGCGTGTTGGGGGGCGCATATCGGGGCCGCGGGGAGCCTCGGGATCGGGGACGTCGTCGGTTCTTTCAGGCGCGCTGCCAGCTGGTCGCTGGCCGCCTCCATCGTCGTGAGGGCGATGGCATTGTCTTTGGCGTTCATGAAGATCGGCTGGCCGTAGTCGTAGCTGCGGACCGCCTTCCAGCTCGCCGCGACCAGCTTGGTCCCATAGAACGTGTAGATCCCGATCACCCCCTCCCTCGTCTGCTCGGACCACATCTGATCGAAGACGAAGTTGCCGTGGGCGTACGTGATGAGCTTGCGGTGGTAGACCTCGATCCCCTGGTACCAGTGAGGGTGGTTGCCGATCACGATGTCGGCGCCCCAATCGACGGCGTCATGCGCGATGGTGACCGGGTCGTCAGGGGTCGGCACCCCGGGATCGGGCATCGGTTGGCGCTGGTACTCCTTGCCCCAATGGAACTGGACGACCACGACGTCGGCCAGCTGCCGCGCACGCGCGATGCCCGCCTTCAGGGCGACCTTGTCGATCGCCACGCCGACCCCGTTGAAGCCGATGAACCCGAACTTCAGCCCGCGCACGTTGATCACGCCTACCGGCCCGAGCCCCGAGGTCTGCATGCCGTGCTGGTGGAGGAGCTGATCGGTCGACGTCACCCCCTCTCCCCCGTAGTTGCTCATGTGGTTGTTGGCGAGGTTGACCACGTCCGCGCCCATGTACGTGAGCCCATCGACCCAGCGCGCATCGCCGCAGAACGTGAAGCTCTCCGCCGGGCTGACCGGGCACCCGGCGAACAACGGCGCTTCGAGGTTGACGTACGTGATGTCCGCGTTCTTCGTGTAGGCGGCCGTCGGGCGGAACGGCCACAGGAAGTCATGACGGACCGTGCCGAAGTAGTTCACCCCTCGGGCCGGGATGACATCGCCTGTCACCAGGAGCGTGCGAACATTGGCCGGGTCCACCGGCACGCTGTACGTGGGATGAAAGAGCCCCTGCAGGCTGAGTGCGGGCGGGCGGCCGGTGCGGGAGGCGAAGGACGGCTGGTCCGTCCCATCGGGCGCCGCCACCAGCTCCCCGACCGGCGCGATGGTGGGCAAGACCACGGTTTGGGTGCCACCGGTGCACCCGGCGGCCACCACGAGGCCGGCGATCACCGCCGCGACCCGCGGGCTCATTGCAGGGGCAGCCCGGACAGGATCTCCTCGATTGCGATGAGCCGCGCGACGTACGAGCGCACGGGCTCGCCAAGGTCGCCGCTCGCCCTGAACAGGACCTGGTTGCCCTCAGCCCGGCGGACCTTGAGCATCTCGGCATGCTCGGCGTCGAGCGTCCCGTGACTCAGCGCCGTCTCGACGATGCTGCCGAGCCACGACGCGTACAGCGCCACCTCCTGCACCAGGGGATCGTCGCCGGCTGGAAACGGGCGGTGTATGTGCTCGTCCCACAGACGGCGCAGACGGACGACGTCCTGGCTGAGTGCTCTCAAGCTCCTGCTTTGAGTTGCGCCGTCACTGCATCCGCCACCTGGCTCGTGCCCACCGCTGTCGCGTCGTCGCGCCGTTCCTTGAGGTCGTAAGTTACGTTGCGGCCGTCTGCGATGACGGCTGCGATCGCGCTTTCGAGCGCGTCCGCGGCCGCGATCTCGTCGAGGTGGCGGAGCATGAGAACGCCCGAGAGCATCACCGCCATTGGGTTGACCTTGTTGAGGCCCTTGTACTTCGGGGCGCTCCCATGCGTGGCCTCGAACACGGCGCCGTTGGTGCCGATGTTGGCGCCCGGCGCCAGTCCCAGCCCGCCGATCATCCCGGCCCCGAGGTCGGAGATGATGTCGCCGTAGAGGTTCGGACAGCACAGGACGTCGTATTCCTTGGGACGCAGGACCAGCTGCATGCACATGTTGTCGACGATCCGGTCCTCGAACTCGATGTCAGGGTTGCGCTCGGCGACCTGGCGCGAGACCGCCAGGAAGAGGCCGTCGGTGTGCTTCATGATGTTCGCCTTGTGCACCGCCGTCACCTTTCGGCGGCGGTTCTTGCGCGCGTAGTCGAAAGCGAACTCCACGATGCGCTTGGAGCCGCTCACCGATATGGGCTTGATCGAGAGGCCGCTGTCCGGCCTGATGGCTTTCTTGGAAAGCGTCGAGATCTCCTTGATCAGGTGGTCGCAGTCAGGAGTGCCTTTTTCGAACTCGATGCCTGCGTAGATGTCCTCGGTGTTCTCCCGGACGATCACGAAGTCGAGGTCGTCACGCAGGTTGCGAGCGCCCTTGTAGGCCTTGACCGGCCGGACCAGGGCGTATAGGTCCAGCTCCTGGCGCAGCGCCACGTTGACGCTGCGAAAGCCACTCCCGATGGGGGTTGAGATCGGCCCTTTCAGCGCGACCTTGTTCTTGCGGATCGAGGCAAGCACGTGCTCCGGCAGGGGGGTTCCGAACTCCTTGATGACGTTCTCGCCGGCCTGCTGAACGTCCCAGTCGAACTGGACGCCGGTGGCCTCGAGCACCCGCACGGCGGCATCGCAGATCTCGGGGCCGACGCCGTCCCCCGGGATCAGCGTCACCGCGTGCCTTGGCACTACGCGTGCACCTTGCTCGCGCTACTTCTTGAAATAGTCTGCGTTGATCTTGATGAAGTCACGCCACTGCGCGGGGACTTCGTCCTCAGGAAAGATGGCGTCGACCGGGCAGGGATCCACGCAAGCGCCGCAATCGATGCACTCGTCCGGGTCGATGTAATACATCGTGGCAGCGTCATCGGTGTGAATACAGTCCACAGGGCAGACCTCGACGCACGAGGCGTCCTTGACCCCGATGCAGGGCTGAACGATCACATATGCCACGTCCGGCAAGGTTACCATGCACCCCATATGCCAGAGAGCGAGCCCAAACCGAGGCTGATCGAACTCGTGGACCCTGGCGCAGGCCAGGGCTGGAAGGCCGTGCTCAAGAACGGACGGTCGATCGTCGTGCACGAGATCCCGGTTCCCGCCGCGGAAGCTGTGGGGGCGGTTCCGCGAATTCAGCGGTTGTTCGAGCACCCCCATCCGGCGCTGGCGCCTGTGCTCGCCTGGGGCACCGACCCCAACGGGCTCTGGGTCGCCGTCGAACCCAACGAGGGCGTCCCACTCGGCACGATCCTGTCCCGCGGTCCTCTCACACCTCCTGCCGCCGCCGCACTCGGCGCCGCCCTGCTCTCAGGGGTGGCCGCGCTGCACGAGGCGGGAATCGCGATGGGAGGCTTTGGCGCCGCTTCGGTGCGGATCAACGGCAACGGTGAGGTGCGGCTGGCGGGGCACCCCGCCGGCGCCGTCCGCGGTGCCCCGTCACAGAGCGACCTTCGCGCTGACGTGCGCTCTAGCGGCATGGCCATCTGCGCCGCCTTCGGCGTCGATCCCGCAGGCGCGCCCGCTCCGGCGAACATCCCTCCGGGCCTCGTCGTGACGATGCGTTCGATGGCGAGCGGGGCCATGGGCCCGGCCGCGGACCGCGCACAGGGCGCGCTGCGTGAGATGGCGGCGGCGCTTCTGTCCCCCGACCGGATGAGTGCAGCTCAGGCTGAGCTGGCACTCCGGTCGGGAGGGCGTGAGATGCCTTCGATAACGCCGTTCCTCCCTAAGACCGAAGCCCCGGCTCCTGCTGCTCAGCCTCCGGTTCCAGCGGTGCCTCCAGCGCCTGCGCCATGGGTTCCACCACCTGAGGACACACCGCGGCCGACCGCCGTGTCATACGACGCTCCTCCGCGGCCCCCGGAGCCCAAGCCGTCGGCGCCGCCGACGCCTTCGGCGTATGCCCCATACGAGAGCGCCGCCTCTCCCATCCCGCCGACCCCGCCGACCACCATCCCACCGGCGCCCACCCCGCCGACGACGATTCCACCACCGGTGCCTGCGCCGCCATCCGCCCCCCCGCCACCGACCGCCCTGCCTCCATCCTCACCGTTCGGGACGAGCGAGACAGTGCCTGCGTTTGGGACCAGGCCGCCTGCGACCTCACCACCTGCCACGAGCCAGCCCGCGCCGGCGCCGTTTGGAACGAGCGCGCCGGCCCCTCCGACGTGGGAGACGGCAGCCCCGATCCAGGCGCCAGAGGGGACGCCTCCCGCGCCTGCGTCATACGACCCGCCCCCGGCCACACCGAGGTACGAGGCGCCGGTCCTACGCCCCCCTGAACAAACATGGACGCCGATCGCGAGTCCCGCTTGGACGCCCAGCGACGCACCGGCCGCGCCGGGCCGTACGCCCACGGTTCCGCCCTCCAGCCCTGCACGCACATCGTCCGTACCCCGCCCGGCGCGCAGCCAGCCCAGGGAGCGGCCGGCATGGCTTGTGCCTGCGATCGCCGTGGTGGCGATCCTGCTCCTGCTGGGCATCGGCGGTGGCATCTACCTGGCGACCCGCCCGGGATCGGCCGTCGGAGGGGTGACCCACACGCCAACGCCACCCAAGCCGACGCCCAAGGCCTCACCCTCGCCGACGTCCACAAGCGGGGCCCAGCCGGTGCCGACTTATGCGCCGGCCGCCGCCGCCCCCGTGACGAGTGTCGCCTTCTGCGTCCAACCGACGCACATCTGCCAGGGTCTGACCGCATCCGACTACACCAACTGCCGCTTGAACGGGGCTTGCAAGGTAATGGTGGAGATCAAGTTCTCGACGGTCCAGAACGGAAGGGTCGCCTACATCGTCAAGTTCTTCGACCGGTGCACCGGCTTGACCACGGACCTGCCGGGAGCGAGCTTCACGCCTTCCGGCTTCAACCGGGTCGACATCCAGAGGGTGCTCTCGCTGCCCTCGGGAGTGAAGTCAGCCGCCCTGGTGGCGGTGAGCACGACCCCCGCCGCAGTTGCTTCAGCGCCGTTTCTGCTCGGCGGCGACAGCTGCTAGGCAAGCTCCTCATCCCCCGCAACAACCTCACCCGCCAAGAGGCACAGGACCGGGCAGAGCTCATCTCTGACATCCGGTACGAGGTCCGGCTGGACCTGTCGGCCGGCGACGAGACGTTTGGCACCGACACGGTGGTGAAGTTTCGATGCCGCCGGCCTGACGCGAGCACATTCATCGAGTTCATCGGGCCCGAGGTCTCGAGAGCGGAGCTGAATGGCAAGGCTTTGCCTGACGGAGCTTTCGGTGGCGGGCGCCTGCAGCTCGCAAACCTGACTGGAGAAAACACTCTGGCCGTGTCGGCCACCGCGGCTTACATGCACGACGGAACCGGGCTGCACAGGTTCCATGACCCTGTCGACGGGCGCGTCTACATGCACAGCCAGTTCGCGAGCTACGACGCGCACCGGGTGTTCGCGTGCTTCGACCAGCCCGACCTGAGGGCCACGTACTCATTCCAGGTGCAGGCCCCGGCGGACTGGGTGGTCGTCTCGAACACGCAGGGCAACCGCGGCAACGACTCGGTGTGGACATTTCCCGAAACCAAGCCGATGTCGACCTACCTCGCAGCGATAGTCGCCGGCCACTACCACGCCGTCCAGCAGGATTACCGCGGCATTCCGCTCGGCATCTACTGCCGGCAATCTCTGATGAAATACCTCGACCCCGACGAGCTCTTCGAGCTGACTCGTCAAGGGCTCGACTTCTTCGAGGAACGCTTCGGTTACCCGTACATGTTCGGCAAGTACGACCAGCTCTTCGTGCCGGAGTTCTCGGCTGGCGCGATGGAGAACGCCGGCTGCGTGACCTTCACGGAGAACTACGTGTTTCGCTCGCGAGTTACCGAAGGGGTGCGAATGCGCCGCTGCGAGACGATCCTGCACGAGATGTCCCACATGTGGTTCGGGGATCTCGTGACCATGCGTTGGTGGGACGACCTCTGGCTCAACGAAACGTTCGCCACCTACATGGGCTGCCTTGGCAATGTCGAGGCCACGCGGTTCAAGAACACGTGGACCACTTTTGCCATGGGCTACAAGGCCGAGGCAAAGGCGCAGGATCAGCTTCCGACCACCCACCCGATCGTCGCCGACATACCCGATGTGGAGTCGGTGCTGCTCAATTTCGACGCCATCACCTATGAAAAGGGAGCGGCGGTGCTGAAACAGCTCGTCGCCTGGGTCGGCGACGAACCGTTCTTCCGCGGAGTCGGGTCCTACTTCAAGCGCTTCGAATATGGCAACACGGAGCTCTCCGACTTTCTCGCGTCGCTGGAAGAGGCGTCGGGGCGCGACTTGAAGGCATGGTCGCGGGTCTGGCTCGAGCAGGCAGGCGTCAACACGATCAGCGCCACGCTCGAGATCAACGATGAACACATCAAGAACGCAACGCTCGTGCAAGAAGCTCCGCGAGAGCATCCGACCCTGAGGCCGCATCGCTTGCGCCTGGGCCTGTTCGACATCGAAGGAGAATCCCTCGTGCGGCGCCGCTCGGTGGAGCTGGACGTCCAGGGCGCTTCGACGCCGGTGCCTCAGCTGGCCGGCGAACGCGTACCAGACCTGCTGCTCGTCAACGATGAGGACCTCACGTACACCAAGATCACGCTCGACAAGCGTTCGCTGGCAACCCTCGCGACTCATATGCGCGGACTCGACGACCCCCTGGCGCGGGCGATTCTCTGGGAGGCCCTCTGGGACATGGTGCGCGACGCGCAGCTGCATTCATCGGACTACGTCGATATTTCGCTCGCCAACATCGACGTCGAGACCGACGCGGCGATCGTCGGAACTCTCATTGGCAGGTTGACCGGCGCGATCGAGAGGTATTCCGATTCCCGAAAGCGGGCTGGATTGCGTGAATCGGTTGCGCAGGGAGCCAGGCAGCGGCTGTCCAGGCTCGCGCCCGCCGGCGACCTCCAGCTTCTGTGGACGTCGGCGTTGATCAACTCCGCCCGACAGGCCGACGACCTGGCATGGGTGCGCGGTTTGCTTGACGGAAGCACCAGGCTCGAGGGGCTGCAGGTGGATTTCGCGGTCCGCTGGAGCGCGGTCAACGCGCTTGCCACGATCGGCGCCTCGGGCGAGGAGCTGATCGCAGCCGAGCTCGAGCGTGACCCCACCGACCAGGGCCGCAGGGCCGCTGCTTCAGCTCGGGCGGCGCAACCCCTTGCCGAGGCGAAGGCGGAGGCCTGGAAGGCCGTGACCGGCGACGATCTCTCCTTGGCCGTCAAGCGCGCGATCGCCGCGGGCTTCCACCGTGCCGACCAGGAGGACCTGCTCAGCGCCTACGTGCAGCCTTATTTCGACAGCCTCCTCCCGATCTGGGAGGCCAAGGTCATCGAGGACGCGCTCCAGTTCGCCAAGTCGATGTACCCCATGACGTTCGTTCGCCAGAACGTCGTAGATCTCACCAACGCCTGGCTGGCCCGAGTTCTGCCGGGCCCCATGCGGCGTTCGCTGCTCGAGTCACAGGACGGCGTCAGGCGGGCTTTGCTTGCGCGCGCATTCAACGCGTCCTGATCAGCGCTTTCGAAGCCCGTAGCGCAGGAACAGGTAATCCCCGTGCCGGCGAGCGCTCAGGAGCCTGCTCCATGCGCCCTTCGCGGGAAGGAGCTCGACTCCCTCGACCATGCCGAGCCTCGGCTCGTCACCACGCCCCGCCACCACCGGTGAGATGGTGAGAAACGCTTCATCGAGGAGTCCGTCCTCCAGCAGCTGACCCATCACATGGGGACCTCCCTCACAGAGCAGGACGTCGAGGCCGCGATTCCTCAGCTCGCCGATTGCGTTGCCCAGGTCGAGGCTCTTACCCTTCCCCATCGTCACGAGCTCGCATGCGGGCGGTAGGCGGTCGCCGATCTTCTTGGCTCCGGCGGCGGTCGCGATGACCAGCGCACCCCTCGCCAGGGCGGGGTGGGCGAAATCGAGCTCTCCTGTCGCGGTCAGCAGCACCAGCACGGGTTCCGCGCTGCGGCCGAGGCCACTGCGCAGAGCGGTGAATTCCGTCGCCAGCGTCGGAAAGACGTGCGCTGGAGTCCAGAGGTGGCCGGGGGTGGCGCGGAGCGTGCCCGCCCCCAGCACCACAGCATCCGCGCAGGCCCGCAGCAGTCCCATCAGGAAGCGGTCCGCCGCGTACTTGCCGCTGATCACTGAGCCGGCCGACGGTTTCGGGCCGAGCGTGACCACGCCGTCCAGCGAAGAGACGAAGTTCGAATAGAGGACCGGAGTCGAAAAGCCCAACCGGCCGTACAGGTGTTTCAGGTCTGCAGGCAGCGGGTAGTCCGGAACCTCACCCTCGAAGAGGACCTCGAACGGCGCGAGCACTCAGTGGTCCGGCTGGAAGACGGCCTGAAGGAATTCGGTGCGCAGCTGAGGGTCGGTCTCGTAGTTGCCGCGCCAGAACGAAGTCAAGGTGCGCGAGTGGTCCTCACGAACGCCTCGCATCTGCGTGCACAGATGCATCGCAGACAGGTGCACCGCGACGCCGTGTGGTTCGAGAATGCGGACGAGCTCGTCAGCGATCTGCGCCCCAACCCGTTCCTGCACCGTGAAGCGCCGGGCGAAGACCCTCACGAGGCGCGTCAGCTTCGAGATGCCGATTATCTCCTCATGCGCGATGTAACCGATGTAGGCATGCCCGTGGAACGGCAGGACATGATGCTCGCAGAGAGAGAAGAACTCGATGGGGCCTTCGATGACCTGGGCAATGCTGCAGTCGGGGCCGCCGCGGCACTCGGTCGGAAACGCGGTCAACAGCTTTGGGTCGCCCTCATACCCGCTCGTGGCGTCATACAACGCACGCACAAAACGGGTCGGGGTCAGCAGGGTTCCCGGCGTGTCGAGGTCCATCCCGAAGGCTTCGAACATCTCAGCCGCGTAGCCCTCGAACCTCTTCCATTTATCCGGGCTCACGGTGCGCGGCTGGATCTGTTCCCAGTGAGTAGTCTCCTCGGGGTCGAAGGCAAGACTCGGCATGTGCTGGCTCCTTGGTCTGGATCGAAAGGTTCACTTCACTCTAAAGCGTGGCGGCTTCGCGGTCGGCGAACAGCTGACCCCCGCCGGACCTAAGTGCTTGTCTTGATGTCGGTGACCGACCGCGTGGGGTCGGGCAGGATGGAGGCGTGGCGCCGGACCATGCGGCACTCGTTGGCGACTATGGATAGGAACCAGGACCGCAGCGAACCCAGGTCGCCACGAAGCTGCCCTGATTGGTGTCGTGATCGACCAGCGGCCTCAGATCATGTCTTGACCGTTGGATCCACCAATGGGTCGTTTGGTTGCAGCGCTTAGAGGTCGAGCCCCGCCACGCCGTGCATCCCCAGGCTGAACGAGATCTCTCCGCCGTGGTGAAGATCGTGCTCGAGGAGGTGCCAAACGATCCATTGGCGGGTCCGTGTCGGTCGATCGCCGGCCTTATTGGGTTCGGGTCGCACGAACTCCTTCGCCAGATCGGCGGGCGTCCACCGCTCCAGGCGCGACGTCATCACCGACCACGTCTCCTCCAGCCCGTCGACGATCTCCGCCGCTGGCCGGTCGGCACGAGCACCGTCCTCGTCCCATTCGCCCAGATCGGCGAAATCGGAATCCCCCTCACCCATCCACCAATAGAACCAGCCGGACCGTGTCGCGACGATGTGGCAAGCCAGCATTCGCACCGACCAGAGGTGCGGCGCAGCTCTGAGGTCCAGTTGAGCCGCGTCAAGAGGGGCTACAGCCTTGATCAGCCTTCCCTGGTAAACCTCCCAGCCCCGGTAGAACTCGGCCACGATCCCACCGCCTTCAGATGTCACCGCGGCATCGTAGAGGCCACCTAGACTTCCCGCAAGATGCGCTCCCTGGTCGCGCTGTTGCTCGGCGCACTCCTCATCACCGCCTGCTCGGGTTCAAGCGCCACCTCGCAGACCAGCCCTGCCGCCTCCTCCTCCTCCGCTACGCCGTCCCCGATTCTCTCAACGCCCACTCCGACACCGGCTCTCGCGACGCCGAGCGGGCCGAGCGCGGACAACAGCTCATTCAAGTTCCGCAAGATCGCCGACGGCCTGGACAGCCCCGTCTACGTCACCGGAGCCGGCGATGGTTCGGGCCGGCTCTTCATCGTGGAGCAGATCGGGCGCATTCGTATCGTCAAGGACGGTGTCCTCCTACCGACCCCGTTCCTGGACATCCGATCGCTGGTCGCGTCGGGTGGCGAGCGCGGGCTGCTGAGCGTAGCGTTCCTGCCGCAGTTCAAGGAGAACGGCGCCTTCGTCGTCGATTACACGCGCGCATCGACCACACCGTCGGCCGTCGGGGACACCGTCATAGCTCGCTTTCGAGCCACGCCGTCCACAGCCGACGTGGCAGACCGGGCCTCGATGCAAACGCTGATGGTGGTCGACCAGCCGCAGGCCAATCACAACGGTGGCCTCGTCAAGTTCGGACCCGACGGCCTCTTGTACATCGGCATGGGTGACGGCGGCAGCCGAGGAGACATGGGTCCTGGCCATGCGCCACAAGGCAACGGGCAGAGCGTCACGACCCTGCTCGGTAAGCTCCTGCGCGTCGGCGTCGAGGCGACCGGGCGTTACAGGATTCCGACCGGCAACCCTAACCTCGGCCGGGGCGCGAGGCGCGAGATCTGGGCCTACGGCCTCCGCAACCCCTGGCGGTTCAGCTTCGACCGGGCGACGGGCGACCTCTATCTCGGCGACGTCGGGCAGAACGCCTGGGAGGAGGTCGACTACCAACCGCGGGGAGCTGGTGGCGGGGCCGACTACGGCTGGCCGGTCTGGGAGGCAAGACACCCATACCGCCCTGGCACGACCAGGGCAAGCGACACGAAGCCGGTGGTCGAGTACCCGCACAAAGGCAGCGTGTGCGCCGTGACCGGCGGCTATGTCTACCGGGGGGCGAGGATCCCAGCTCTCGCGGGCTTCTACGTTTTCGGCGACTACTGCACCGGGCAGCTGTGGACGCTGGTCAAGTTCGGGGGTGCCTGGAGACTCTCGGCACTCCGCGACACCCCCTTCTCGATCTCGTCATTCGGGGAGGACGACGCCGGCGAGCTTTACGCAGTCGACCACAACGGGGCGGTCTACCGCTTCGACCCGGCTACACGACAGTGAGCACGACGCGGGCGTGCATGATCCCGTAGCCGTGGATCGCACAGTAATAGACATAGCTCCCCTTGGTCTGGAAGGTGAAGCTGTAACTGCCGCCTGGCGGGATCACACCGCTGCCGAACCCCGTGTCCTTTCCGCTGCCGCCACCAACACCGCACGCGAGGACGGTGCACCTGGTCACTGTGTGAGAGACGGAGGTCTTGTTCTTCCAGGTCACTGTGGTCCCCGCGGTGATCACGATCCGGCCCGGCTTGTAGCAAAAGAGCGATGTGCAGAACGTGCTCATGTTGACGATCCGCACCACCGGCCCGGTCGTCGCCGGAGCCGTCGCCCCGCTCGCCGCGACGTCTGAAGCCAACGCCATGAGCACGAGTGCGAGCACGCCGGCCAGCTTGGTGGCGATCCCCAAACGGCGCAGACGTCCCGATGCGGTTGCGGATCGCCTTAGTGCAGTGGCCATTCTCTCCCTCCTGTGCGCATGAACCGGCTTCTCCGGCAGATACGCCCAGAGGTTACAGCTCGACCCGCTAATGGCTGCCGGCGGCCCCCAACGTGCCAAGAGCGGCAAGGCCCCCGCAAACGCTGAAGAAGATCACCAGGACCAGGCCGTACACAGCCAGGTGGACGTAGCCCAGGACCTGGCCCGCGGTCGCCCAGCCCCAACCACCCTCCTGGGTGCGGCGGATTTCGCCCTTCGCCACGTGGCCCATCACGACGGCGGAGATGGCTCCGATGAAAGGACACACGAACCACGACAGGGCTCCGACGATCGCGCTCGCGATCGCAAGGCTGTTGGTAGGTGCGACGGGCGTGCCGGAGACCGCCAGGCCGGCCGGTTGGGAGGTCGCCAGCGAATCGAAAGGCACCCACTGCGACCCGGACCACCACCACCGCCCGTCGTCGGACACCGTTCGTCCCTGGGAGTCGACTGGCACGGCGCGATCTTACGCGCGGCACGGGTGGCCTGACCGGAACATGATTACCTGAACCCGATGGGCGACGTGGACCCGATTTCTCGGGGCGACAAGGTATATCTGGACACGGCCTACGTCTGCGTTCGCTGGGAAAGCGGCGGTCGATTCCTGTTCGTCGAATGGAAGGAGTGGGCGGACAGCCCGGAATATCGAGCCGCCCACGAGGCGATTCTCGGCGCTATTCGAGAGCACCATGCGGCCAGGCTCCTGATCGACGCCCTGCACGCGAGGGTCATCTCAGACGAAGATCAGCGCTGGCTCGGCGCAGAGTGGATCCCGCGGGCGGTGGCCGCGGGACGCCGCTGGACTGCGATCGTCATGCCCTCGAGCGCGCTGGTCAAGACGATCGTCGAGAACATCGACAATCGCGCGCCCAACACCGCTACCGAAACTCGGTACTTCGACTCCGTCACCGGTGCGCGAGCGTGGCTCTCGACGGTGGGCTAGCGCCCGGAACCCCGAGCCGCCACCAGATGCCGCGCTCGGCGCCGCTCAGCTTCTTGCGCGCGCCTTGGCCACCGACCGCCAGCTGAGCACCGCGACGATGACGACGCTCTGCGCGCCCAGGATGAGTTGGAAGGA
>JBGOTG010000020.1:0-18563 GCA_041476405.1 Candidatus Dormibacteraceae bacterium
CATCTCGAGCGACAGCGCGTGATTGACCGCCTCGACGATGGTGAGCTCAGCCATGCTTGTCGAACCGGTCGAGCTGCCGCTTCAAACGCGGCGAATGGTCTGCGTGCACCTGGCCGAAGTAGAAGGCGGGGTCGGGCGCCGGCTCCTTCTGAGCCTCATCCCATGCCACGCGGAGCTCTTCCTTCACCTCTTCCTCGATGCGATCGAGGGCCGCCCGGTCCACGACTCCACGCGCGGTGAGGTGCAGCTGCATGCGGCGAAGCGGGTCGCGGTTCACCCAGAGCGCGTGCTGCTCAGGCGGCTCATAGCGGCTCGGGTCGTCGGCCGTCGTGTGCAGGCCGAGCCGGTAGGTGACCGCTTCCACTAGGGTCGGACCAAGTCCTTCGCGTGCACGCCGCGCCGCCTCACGCACGGTGGCGTACACGGCGAACAAGTCGTTGCCATCGCACTGGATGCCAGGGAATCCGTATGCGACTGCCTTTTGCGCAAAGGTCTCGGATGCCGTCTGCTGCGAGACGCTGGTCGAGATCGCCCAGCCGTTGTTCTGGCACAGAAAGATGATCGGGGCCTTCATGACCCCGGCGAGGTTCGCGGCCTCGTGAAAGTCTCCTTGCGAGGTGCCTCCGTCGCCGAAGATCGCGAGCACGACGCCCGGATCGCCTTTCAGCTTCAGGCCCCAGGCGAGGCCGACCGCCTGTGGCAGCTGGCCCGCGATCGCGGCCTGGAACGGCAGCATCTTGAGGTCGCCGGGCACCTGGAACGCGATCGGGTGCCCCACGTGCCACAGGAATGCGAGGGTCAGCGGGTAGCCGTGCCACAGCTGGCCGGCCAGCTCGCGATATTGCGGCACGAACCAGTCGGTCCTGGCATCGATCGCCATCGCGGCGCCGACAGTGGCGGCCTCCTGCCCGATGCCCGGCGCGAGCGTGACCATGCGGCCCTGTCGCTGCAGGCTGACGGAACGCTCGTCGAACCGGCGGCCCCTGAGCATCACGCGATAGCCCTCGAGCGCCAACTCGTCGCTCATCGGCGGTTCCTCGACGAGAAGTTCGCCGTCCTGGTCGAGATACCTCACCATCGGCGACATCGGCGCTGAGGCCACCCCGTCGAGGTTAGCGTGAGCGGCGGGCGCCGCTTCGTTCATGCCTGGCGCGTGGTCAGGCCGGCTTGCCGCCGTCGCGCTCTATGACCATCTGTTCCGGCTCGTACTTGCCGGTGAGGATGCGCAGGATGGCGTCGCGCGCGAACCGCATTCCATCGTGCTGGCCATCGCGATAGGGAGCGCCGTCCTTGAGCGCGTTGAACTCCATCTCGCGCTGGAGCCGCTGCACGAAGTGCGTCAGCGCAGCCGTGGTCGGGTCGCCCTCCTGAGCGGGCAGCGAGGCCAGCTCCGGTGGTGCCTGCAGCCCGTCGCGATTGCTGGATGACTACACGTGGTCCAGCCCCAACGCTTCCGCCATGAGCGGCTCGTCGAGACCGATGACCTGCTTGCCATTCACGAAAAGCACGGGCACGACGATCTCGCCGGTCAACTCCATGAGCTCTTTTCGCCAGTGCGGTTCCTTCGCGATGTTGCGATCCTCGAAGGAGACCGAGTTCTGTGAGAGAAACTCCCTCACCCTGCAACACTCCTGTCAAGTCGGATCGGTGGTGCCGTTGTTCAGGGTGTACAGGACGACGTCGCCGGTAGCTCCCATCGCGGGTCACGATACCACAGGCTTTCCGAGACAAACGAACGCTCGTCTGGGTGGTTCTTTATGAGTTGATCCATTCGGGAAAGTCCGGCATTCGAAGCGGCCCGGCCAGCCGCCTGCCCACCGACGCCACCTCCTGCGGAGTGTCCGCCGCGACCACGAAGTAGCCCGCCCCCTCCCCCGCCGCGGTCAGCAGCTCGCCTGGCTCGACGTCCGCCGCGCACAGGGTCATGCCGGGCCAGCGGCCCGTGGCGGCCGGCACGGCTGCTCCCGAGCTCCAGCGCGCCGCCACGCCGAAACCCAGCGTTCGCGCGAGGTCCGCCATCCAGTCCTCGGTCGCGTCGACCCAGATCGGGACCGCGGGCTGGGCAGGCCGGGGGTTCAGCGCCAGCCGTGCAGGCGCGGGCTGGTTGGCTTCGATGCGCGCGGGCACGCGCAGATGCTCGCTGGTCCATTGAAGGTGAGCCCCGCTCAGCGCGGCGGCCAGCACGTGGAGGTGCTCTTCGAACCAACCGCGGTCAGCCGGCGATTCGTATCGAGAGGACGCGGAGGTCGCCAGTCGCAGAAGGACCTCGATGCGGCCCTGCGACGTGATGTCGGCGACCGCGACGTCCTCGGCGAGGTGCAGCGGGTGGTACAGGCCGGCCTCGACCACGGCACCGAGGCGGATCGGGACGGCCTGCCCGAGCATCGCCGCTGCCGCGAGCGCGCCTCCGACCCCGTCTGCCCGCGATTCCGCCACCCAGACCGCGTCGAACGATGCGGCGACTGCTTGCGAGGCAAGGTTTTCCAGCTCGTTTCTCGTCGCGCGATTCAACGGCACTGGACCCAGCCCGAGCTTCATACCGAAACCTCTTCGCGGACGCGGCCGAGTCCTTCCACCGCCCGGTGGAAACCTTCGCGGGGCAGGTTGCCGAACTGGCTGCGGCACACGATGAGATCGAAGCCCAGGGCTTCGAACTCGCGCAGCCTGGACGCGACATGTGCGGAGTCGCCAATGATCAGGTTCTTCAGCTTGGCCTCGATGTCCGCCTCGAGCCGCTCGAGGTAGGCGGGCACGGTCTCCGCCGGCTCTTGGGGAAATGACCAGCCGCCGTACTGGCGCCGCATGTACCGCAGCTCAGGCAGGAGCATCGCCCAGTCCCGTTCCCTGTCGTCGGTGACGAAGACGTCCCGCTGGAGCGCGTGGGTCGCGGGAGCCTTCACTCCCGCGGCAGCGGCGGCCTCTCGGTACGCTTCGAGCATCTCGCGCAGCTCCGCCACGTTCATCGTCGAGTCGGCGAACAAGGGGAGCCCAAGGCGCCCGGCCCGCCGCGCGGCGATTGCGGTCGCGACCCCGACATAGACAGGGACCGGAGGGTCGGCCGCCTGGCACGATTCGGCAAGGCGCGGGAGGATGACGTCCATCAGCTTCCCGCGATCTTTGCGCCTCACCCCGAAGCCATCGAACTCCGCGTCGCGATAGCCGAGCGCGACGCCCAACGACAGCCTGCCCCCGCTCAGCCGGCCGATGGTCGCGGCGTCGTCCGCCACCTTGTTGACCGAGTGCATCGGCAGGAGCATCACGCCGGTGCCCACGCCGAGGCGCTTCGTGCGGCCCATGATGGCGCCGGCGGCGGCGATGTCGGCGGGGCAGTAGCCGTCGAACCAGAAGTGGTGCTCCGACAGCCAGATCGAATCGAAGCCGAGGTCTTCGGCGAGCTCGGCGTCCTCGAGCAGGTCGCGGTAGAGCTTCACGTGGTGGTCGGGCCGCTGCGGTACCGACTGCATCCCGAAGATGCCGAGACCGAGCCGCAGCGTCACGGTTCGATGCCCAGGAGCAAGGCGGCGAGCGCCGCATCCTGCGTGCCGTTGCCGACCGACTTGTAGACGGTGATCTCATCGCGCGTCGTGCGGCCGGCGGCTCGTCCCAGGACGACTTCGCCCAGCTCGAGGATCGCCTCCTCCTTGACGAGGCCCGCGCGCAGCGCTGCGACTATCTCGCCGGATTCCTGCAGGCAGGATGGCCGATGGTCGACCCGGATGACGGCGGCGCGGGCGAGCAGCTCCGGCTCGACCTCCGACGCTGCAGCGCTGCCGCTCCCGACCATGGCCAGGTGCGTTCCGGAGTCCACCAACGCCGGCGCGAACAACGGCGTCCTGGAGTTGGTCGCAGTGACGACCACGTGTGCGCCGCTCAGCGCCGCTTCGGCGCTCACCGCCTTCGCGGCCCGGTGCGACAGCGCAAAACGCCGGGCGGAATCGTCAGTCCTTCCCACAATGCGGATCTCGTCGAAGTCTCGCTCCGCCGTCATCGCCCTCAGGTGGGCCGCCGCCTGCGGGCCGGTTCCGAAGATCGCCATCACGCAGGCGTCGGCTCTCGCCAGCAGTCGCAGCGAAACAGCGCTGCACGCCGCGGTCCGGGCCTCGGTCGCCGACCGCGCGTCGAAAGTGGCGAGCGGCCTGCCGGTGCTCGCCTCGAAAGCGGTCAGCGACCCCTGGAGGCGCTCGAGCCCGCGGTCAGCGTTGCCCGGGCGGACGTTGATCACCTTCACGGTCAAGAGGTCGAGCTCCGTGAGCACTCCCGAGATGAGGAATGTGCCGGCGCCGGCGCCCATGTCGATGTGGCCGCGGATCGGCGCGATGGCGGCGCCGCGCGAGACCATGGCGAGCCCGGCGGCCAGCGCATCGGCGAGACGGCGCGGCTCGACGGCCATGATCTCTTCTCGGCTGAAGTGTCGAAGGGCCGGCGCGCGCGCGGGGCGCATCTCGGAGCTAGACATTCGCCTCCTCCCTGATGCTCGCGAGCGTTTCGAACAGGTCCATCGACTCCTCCCCGCGCGAGACAGGGAACTCGAACACCAGGTGGCCGACCCCAAGCTCGGCTGCGCGCCTGAAGTCGGCGACGACCTCCTCGCGCACGCCGCGAAACGGGGTGCGACCCGCGGCCGCGAAATCGTCCGTCTTCCATCCGGTCTCCGAGGGCGACTCGGTTATCGCGGTCCGGTCGCCCGCGACCTGGAGCCCTGTGCGCATCGCCACCTCCATCTCGTCGAGAGTCCGCCCCTGAGCGTCGAGCTCCCGCGACAGCCCGCTCAGCGCGATCTCGAGCTCCTCGAAAGTCTGCCCGTCGCCGATCCAGCCGTCGCCGAAACGTGCAGCTCGGCGCAGGGCGGCGGTCGACGCCCCGCCGATCAGGACAGGCAGCCGGCGATTCGCGTGCGGCCTTGGCGCGAAGTGGAAGCCCGAGAAGTCGTACACCTCACCGTGGAACTCGGGCTCGTCGCTCTCCCAGCAAGCACGCATCGCGCCCAGGGCCTCATCCGCGATGCGAGCCCGACGGCGGTGCGGCACGCCCAGCAGGTTCGACTCGCTCTCCAGCCAGCCCAGACCGGCGCCGAGGATCACCCTGCCTCCCGAGAGCTGGTCGGCCGTGGCCAGCATCTTCGCCAGGACGAGCGGATGCCGGTAGGGAACGATCAGGATCGCGGCTCCGATCAACACACGGCTGGTGATCCCGGCGACGTAGGACATGACTGTCAGCGCCTCGTAGAAAGCCGGTCCGAACGCGTCGACGCTCGCAGAGGGCACGACGACGTGGTCGGTGACCCAGACCGAGTCAAAGCCGAGCGACTCGCTGATCTCCGCCGCCCGGCGGATGTTCTCGGAGCTCGCGAGCCGCCGGTAGGTCGGAAGGACGACGCCAACCTTGAGCCGTCGCGCGCTCATGCGAGCTGGAATCCGTGACGGAGCGGGTCGCGGGAATCGATGCTGAAGCGGTGCTCGCCGGTGATGAACGCCCAGCCCGAAAGCTGCGGGATGAGCTCGCCGCCGCGGTCTGCGAGCCGGCCGCGGAAGGACAGGCGGAGCAGGTTCTCGCACTCGACCCATTCACCGATTCGCAGCGAGTGCGCCGCGTGCAGCTGCGCCATCAGAGCCGAGAAACACGAACCGCACGGCGAACGATCCACGGAATGGTCGCGGAAGACGACGAGGTCGCGGTAGCGACCCGCCCCGAGCTTGCTGTAGATCAGCGTCGACACCACTTCGCGCCAAGGGCCCAGGCGACCACGTGCCGCGGCCCAGCTCTTTTGAGCTTGCGTTTTGACCTCCATGCCGGCGTCGACCAGGGCCCGGAAAGCGGGCGGGTGGACCTTGATGCCCAGGTCCCGCCCCCGAACGATCGCGATCAGGTTGCCGCCGTACGCGAGGTCGTACGCGACCTTCTTGCCGTCGACAGTCGCCCGCAACCCTGTCGCCACGCTGCGGCTCGCCACTCCATCGAGCTCCACCGAGCTGACGCGCGCTTTCGAACGCCGGATGTGAACCCTGACTGTCGCGGCCGGCGTGTCGACGGTCAGGACACCATCGCGCGGCGCCTTCAGCCGGCCGGTTTCGACGAGCGCCGTGACGGCTCCGATGGTGCCGTGCACGCACATGTCGACCGCTCCGCCGCCGTCCATGAAGACCAGGCCGAGGTCGGCCGAGGGGTCGGCCGGCGGAACGACCACCGCCCCGAACATGACGAGGTGGCCGCGGGGCTCCCACATGAGCGCTCGCCGCAGGTCGCTGTGACGGCGTAACAGGTCACGCGACCGGTCCTTGAGAGAGCGGCCGCGCAGCGCCGGAAAACCGTTGAGCACGATTCGGGTCGGCTCGCCGAGGGTGTGAGTGTCGATCGTCTCGATGACCCTGACCGTCATCCGCCCGCCCGCCTCGAGATCTCGCTCCGCACCGACGCCGCCACCTCGCCCCACAACTCGACGGCGCGATCGGAGCGCGCAGGATCCTGCCCCGGGTAATCGAGCCGCATGACGAAGTGGAGCCGGTCGCCGAACATCCTGTGGTATTCGAGCACCTGCGCTGTGACCTCCGTGCTGTTGCCGAGGATCAGCCTGTGGTTCTCGCGGTGGACCTCGCGGACCGTGCGTCCTGCCCAGCGGTCGTAAGTCTGGCGGAGGTAGGTGAAGCCTTCGCGCATCTCATCCCACGGGTCGGAGTCGTCGCTGACGAACCCATAGTTGAAGAACGGAAGCTCGATGGCGTGCGCGCCCGGGTGGGCGGCATCGTAGAGCGCGACGAGGCGCGAGATCTCGTCCAGGGGAAGCGACGGATCGATCATGTACCGCTTGCCTCGCTCGGCCGCTCGGACCGCGTCGCGATCGATGACGCCATCGCCGGCCAGCATTACTGGCGGCCCCCCTGGCGTGAACGGAGCCGGCGTGATGGTGAGCTCGGGAATCTCATAAAAGCGGCCGTGGTGTGAAAACGGCCGGCCGGTGAATGCCTTTTCGAGTATCTCCGCGATCTCGTCGAGCCTTGCCTCGTCGGATTCGGGGGCGATGGCCATGCCGGCGAACTCCTCGGGTCGATAGCCGGTGCCGAGCCCGAGCACGAAGCGCCCACCGCTCAGCAGGTCGGCCGCGATCGCATCCTCGGCCAGCCGGATGGGGTTGTAGAACGAGGCGATGGCTACGCTCGTGCCGGCGATCAGGCGCTCGGTCGCCCCGAGGACGGCTGCGCAAATGGGTATGACGGCGGCGGCGTACCCGTCTTCGGCGAAGTGGTGCTCGGCGATCCAGAACGAGTCGAGGCCGGCGTGCTCGGCCAGCCGCGCCTGCCTGAGCATGTCCTGGTACAGCTCGCGGTGGGAATGGTCGGAGCCTGGTGGTTTCTGAGTGCTGTACATGCCGACACCAAACCGCATTTCCGTGCTATCCCTCCTGCCTTGCCGCGGGCCGCGTTCCGCGCAACGAAACCATGAACAGCGACGCCGCCGCGATTGCGCCCAACATCAGCAAGGTCGTCGCGGTGAGCGCGACCTGGATGCCCCGGCGATCGGCCACAGCCCCTGTGACAAGAGCGCCCGCGTTGCCGATGCCCAGGCCCACTCCCATCATCAGGCTCGACGCCACACCGACGAAAGCCGGCAGCAATCGCTGCGCCAGCGCCGTCACCTGGGCTTCGGACGCAAACAAGAGCGCGCCCGCGGCGAACATCCAGGGAACGATGAGCGTTCCGGGCAGCCACGGCACAGGCAGCAGGCCGAGCATGCCGGTCACAAGCGACACCAGCACCACCGGCGCGCTCCCGAAACGGTGTGCGGCCGCCCCGCCCAGCAGCGAGCCGACCGATCCGGCAAGGAGAAACGCAGCGAGCGCAGCCGCGCCCAGGCTGAGGCTGCCGGTCCTGACCACCACCAGCGTGGGGAGAAACGTGAGATAGGCGGTCAAGACCGCCGAGCGAAGTATCGAAACGACCAGGAGCAGCGAGAGTGGCGTGCCCACGGCCCGCATGGAGGCGACGGCCGTGGCGCCGCCGAGTGGCTTCGGCCCGGGGCGGATCCAGGTCGGGTAAGCGCGCAGGAAGAGCGCGGAGGCGACGATTGCCAGGATGAGCGTGACAAGCGTCGCGTGCGGACCGAACATCGAGACGAGCGGGACGATCAACAAGGTCATGAGCCCGGTCCCCGTGGACCCGCCGGTGAAGAAGATCGCGATGCCCCATTCCGGGTGGTCGGCGCTCGCGCGGCCGGCCTGCGCCACAGCCTGTGGATGAAAGGCGGCAACGCCGAGCGCAGCGGTCACAACCAGTGCGACCATCTGCGCGTAGCTCGTGACGAAGCCGGTCAGCCCCATCGCGAAGCCGGCGACGACAAGGCCGATGCTCGAGAGCGGTAGCTGTGGGCGGCGGTCCTGGACGAAGCCGAAGATCGGCTGTGTAACGGTCGAGGTCATCAAGAGCAATGTCGCGAGCGCGCCCGCCTGGGCAAGGTTGATATGCAGCTGCGTGATGAACAGCGGCAGCAGAACGAACAACAGCGCCGCGTTGGAGTCGATGACGAAATGACCCAGCGTCATAAGCCACAGCCGCCACCGCAGTCCGAGGAACGCGCCAGGTGTCGAGGGCGCGGCCGGTGATCCTGCTGTCAAATTCAGAAGAGCAGCCAGCCGCCGTCGACGACCAGGACGTGGCCCGTCACATACGCCGCTTCTTCCGAGCACAGGAACAGGACTGGGCCGACCATGTCCTCTGGCTTGCCGAGGCGGCCGAGCGGAATCTTCGCGGAGGCCCTGGCCATCTTCTCTTCGGTGTCCAGGACACGCAGTGTCAGGTCGGTCATGATCGTCCCCGGCGCGACTGCATTGACGTTGATGTTGTGCTGCGCCAGCTCGGCGGCGACCGAGATCGTCAGCTGCCGGACACCGCCCTTGCTGATGTCGTAGGCGGTCTCGGGAGTGGATGAGGACACGAACGCTGCGGTCGATGCGAAGTTGACGATCTTGCCGCTGCGCTTGGGGATCATGATGCGCGCCGCCTCCTGGGTGGCGAAGAACATGCCCTTCAGGTTTACGCCGAGCTGCCGGTCCCAGTCCGCCTCGGTGTAATCGACGAGCGGTTTGGCGATGCCGATCCCCGCGTTGTTGACCAGGATGTCGAGGCCGCCGAACTCGGCCAGCGTGGCCTCGAACAGCCGGCGGACGTCTGCGACGCTGCTGACGTCGACCTTGACGGGAAGCGCGCGCCCGCCCTGCTTGCGGATCTCGCCCACCACCTCATTCGCGGCGGGCTCGTCCACCTCGGCGACGACCACAGCGGCGCCTTCAGCCGCCAGCGCGAGGGCGACGGCCCGGCCCATGCCGCGCCCTGCGCCCGTGACGATGGCGGTCTGGCCGGCAAATCGCACTGTTGCATTCTAGTTGGCTAACGAGCGTTCGTTTCGTTGTCGTGAATCGCCCAGAAAATGACGCGCCGGGAGTATGATTTCCCGGCTCGCCACCCATTGGAGGGGATCGCCTTTGCTGGACAAGTACTTCGATAAGCTGGCTGTTGGCGATGTGTTTGCCGGCACGCGCGGTCGCACGGTCACCGAGACCGACCTGGCTCTGTTCAGCGCAGTCAGCGGCGACTGGAGCCCTCTGCACAACGACGCGGCATTCGCCGCGAACGGCCCTTTCGGAACCAGGATCGCGCATGGCTTGCTGCTGGTGTCGATGATGACCGGCCTGGCGCCGATCTCGGGGGATGCAGTAGTGGCCCTGTACGGCTTCGACCGCGTCCGGTTCGTGAACCCAGTCCTGCTCGGCGACACGATCACTTACACCTCGCGTGTGTCAGCTCTTCAGCCGAAGGGAGATCGACGCGGGCTGGCAGACCTCGACTTCCAGATCTGCAACCAGCACGAGAAGGTTTGCGTCGCGGGCACCATCAAGATCCTCCTCCACAATTCGCCGGCTTCATGAACCCTGAGCGCCTGAGGCAGGCGCTCGCAGCGAAGACAGTGCTCTACGGCACCTGGGTCCAGACACCGAGCCCCGAGGTCGTAGAGATACTCGGCTGGTCTGGCTGGGACTTCGTGATCCTCGACATGGAGCATGGGCCGTTCGGCCCCGAGACCCTGCCTCACCTGATACGGGCGGCCGAGGCGGGCGGCACGGCGCCGTTTGTGCGCGTGCCGCTGAGCGCTCCCGACCAGGTCGGCAAGGCGCTCGACCTGGGAGCGGCCGGCATCGTGAGCCCGGGAGTCACCTCCGCGGAAGCAGGCGCGGCTGCAGTGAAATTGACGCGCTTCCCGCCGCGTGGCGGTCGTGGATCCTCGCCCTCCACCAGGCAGCTGCACTACTCGGCGGTGCCCTTTGCGTCGTTGACCGCCAAGGATGCGCCGCAGCCGCTCATCGTCCTGCAGGTCGAGGCGCGGCTGGCGACGTCCGACCTGGGCAGCATCCTCGGCATCGATGGGCTCGACGTGGTGTTCATCGGACCCTACGACCTGTCGACCTCGCTGGGGCTGCCCGGGCAGTTCGACCATCCGAAGGTGCGCGAGGCGATCTCCGAGATCGTCGAGCGGGCCGGCGAGCGGGGAGTCGCCGTCGGAATCTGGGTGCCTGACGCCCCCTCGGCGCACTTCTGGGTCGACCACGGAGTCCGTTTCGTGACCGTCAGCAACAACGAGCTGATGCTCTTCGGTGCGTCGGCGGCGCTCAGGCGCTCGGTCGAGTCGAGGCATGGCTGAGACGCGTTCGCGGATCCCGCTCGCGCCGGTCTACGGGCAGGCCGAGATGGAGGCGGCCGGAGCCGCCGACCCGGAGCCGCCGGGTCAGCCGCCCTTCACCCGCGGCATCACGCGGCGCATGTACTCCGAGCGGCCGTGGATCATGGGCCAGTACGCCGGCTTCGGATCGGCCGAGCAGACCAACGCAAGGTTCAAGGAGCTTCTGAAAGCGGGCCAGACCGGCTTCTCGGTCGCGCTGGACCTCCCGACGCAGCTCGGCCTCGATTCGGATCACGCGCACGCCCTTGGAGAGGTGGGCAGGGTCGGCGTCGCCATCGATTCGCTCGCGGACATGGAGACCCTGTTCGAAGGCATCCCGCTAGAGGGCGTCCGCCAGGTCCGCACCACCGCCAACTCGATAGGGCACATATGGCTCGCGCTCAACGTCGCGCTGGCCGAGAAGAAGGGACAGGACCCCAACGCGGTGCGGATCCTCATCCAGAACGACGTGCTGAAGGAGTACATCGCGCGCGGCACGCAGATCTATCCGCCACGCGCGGGTTTGCGCATCGCCGCCGACGTCATCGAGTACTGCGCGCGCCACCTGCCGAGCTGGACGCCGCTCTCCATGAGCGGCTACCACATCCGTGAAGCGGGCGCCAGCGCGATCCAGGAGCTCGCATTTACGTTTGCCAACGGCATCGCGTATTGCGAGGCCGCTGTCGAACGAGGGCTGACGGTGGACGACTTCGCGCCCTCGCTGTTCACTTTCCTCACCGCTGACATGGAGCTGCTCGAAGAGGTGGCCAAGTACCGCGCGGCACGCCGCGTGTGGGACGACATCATGGCCAACCGCTTCCGCGCCCAGAACCCGGACAGCCGCGCGCTGCGCATCTTCGCGTTCTCGGCGGGCTCCAATCTCACCGCGCAGCAGCCGCTGGTGAACGTCGTCCGGGTGACCTTGAATGCGCTGGCGGCGGTCCTCGGCGGCGTTCAGACGCTCCACACGTCCGCTTATGACGAGGCGCTGGGCGTCCCCACCGAGGACGCGGCGACCCTCGCCCTGCGGACGCAGCAGGTGATCCTCGAGGAGTCGGGTCTGACCAGGGTGGTCGACCCGCTCGGTGGCTCCTACGCCATTGAAGCGCTGACCGCGGAGATCGAGCATCGCGTGCGAGCCGAGCTCGACAGGATCGACGAGCTGGGCGGGGCGCTCGCCTGCATCGAGTCGGGCTGGTTCAAGGAGCAGATCGCTGAATCCGCATACCGGATCCAGAACGAGATCGACAGCGGTGAGCGCAGGGTGGTCGGCGTGAACTGCTACGTCGTCGACGACGGCAGCCGCGGCCCAGACCCGTTCGCGATCGACGACTCGATCGAGGCGGACCAGGTCGAGAGGGTGCGCAGCGTTCGCGAGAAACGGGACGCGCGCGCGGTGCGCGATGCGCTGGCGGCCCTGGATGAGGCGGCGCGCGACGGCTCCTCGATAGTGCCCCCGACGATCCGAGCCGTCCGCGCATACGCGACAGTGGGCGAGATCAGCGAGACGCTCCGGGGCGTTCTCGGCTCATACCAGCCTGACGCGGTGATCTGACCCCGACGCGTCCAGGGCGCCGACGAAGCCTAGCCGTCCACCCTCACGATGACCGCCTCGCCTTCACCGATCCCGCCGCAGAGCGTGGCCAGGCCGTAGTAGGGCCTGGAGGCGCCCGCCGCCAGGCGGCGCCGGCGCAGCTCGTACATGAGGGTCATGATCATCCGCGCGCCCGTCGCGCCGGTCGGATGGCCGACGGCGATCGCGCCGCCGTTCACGTTCGTCTTGGCGCGAATCTCCTCCGCTTTCTTCTGATCGCGGCCGGCCATGATCAGCGTCGAGACGAGAGGCACCGCGGCAAACGCTTCGTTGATCTCGATCAGGTCGATCTGGTCGATCGTCAGACCCGCCTTGGCCAGAGCGAGTCGGGCTGACTCGGCGGGGATCGACGCGATCCGGTCGGGGTGGCCCGACGCCATGGCCCATCCGATGAGCGTGGCGAGAGGCTCTTTCCCGCGCCGCTTTGCCTCTTCGTGGGACATCAACACAATGGCCGAGCTCCCGGTGTTGAGACCGGGGGCGTTGCCGGCGGTGACCGTGGGGCTGCCATAGATGGTCGGCAGCTTCGCCAGCTTTTCCAGGGTCACGTCCGAGCGCGGCGACTCGTCCTCCGCGAAGGCGATCGGCTCGCCACGCTCCTGCGGCACCTGGATGGTCATCAGCTCGTCCTTGAAGTGGCATGCCGCCTTCGCCTTGAAGTAGAGCTCGTTGCTGCGAAGGGCCCATCGGTCCTGGTCCTCCCGCGTGATGCCGAACTCCACCGCTTCCTCGCCGGCCTGGACCGCGCGCGGCTTGCCGGTCATCGGATCCGCGATGACGAGCTGATCCTTGAGGTGGACGTCCCCCAGCCGGTGACCCCATCGAAAGTCGGTCAGGAAGTAAGGCACCTTGCTCATGTTCTCGGCGCCGCCGGCCAGCGCCACCGCGACCTCACCGAGGCGGATGGAACGCGAGGCCATGTTCACCGCGGCCATCGACGAGCAGCAGGCGCGGTCGACCGTGTACGCGACCCGCTCGGGCGGAATGCCCGCCTCGATCAGGACCTGGCGCGCGATCGATCGATCGCCACCAGGCAGGTTGACACCGGTGGCGACCTCTTCGACATCCTCCGGCGCTATGCCGGCCCTCCGGATCGCCTCCGCCGCCACCAGGCCGCCGAGCTTTGGGAGCGTGAAGTCCTTGAGGGTGCCGCCGAACTTCCCGAACGGGCTGCGGACGGCGCTGATGACGGCGACTTCATCGCGGTTCACGGAAAACTCTCCTTCAACTAAATGACACCGTCCGCCTTCAGCCGGCCGACCTGCTCATCGGTGTAACCCAGCACCTCGGTGAGGACTTCCGAGTTGTGCTCGCCGAGCAGCGGCGCCGGGCCCGTGAGCGGCTCCGGTGAGCTCGACAGCTTGGCGACGGGGCCGACCAGCTTGACCGAACCGAGGATTGGATCGGGCACGTCGATCATCAGCTGTCGCGCCGCGACCTGGGGACAGTCGAAGACCTCCTGGGCCGTCTGGACTGGGCCGATGGGCAACCCGACTGCCAGCAACTTCGCGGTGGCGTCGGCCTTGGTCTGCTTTGCGAACCAGCCGTTGACGACGTCCCCGAGCCAGCCCGACATGTTCTTGGCCCGTTCCGGACCTGAGGTCGCGCCGTCATGTCCCACGAGGTCGGGCCGCTCGATGGCCTGGCAGAACTTCGCCCAATCGCCCTCGGTCGCGACGATCAGGCCGATCCAACCGTCCTGACACTCGAACGGGCCCCAGGGAGCCATGAAGCGCTCACGACCTCTTTCGAGGACCTGTTGGGTCAGCGAGTAGGCGGTGACCGAGCGCTCGGCCAGGCCGATGATGGTGTCGTACATGGAGATGTCGATGTACTGGCCCCGTCCCGTCTGGGCGCGCTGGTAGAGGGCCAGCATGATCGCGTAAGCCGCGTTCATGCCCGAGACGATGTCGCCGAGGGCGACACCGAGCCAGGTGGGCGGGCCGTCAGCCTGACCGCAGGTGTTCAGGAGGCCGCCCATCGCCTGCGCCACGATGTCGTACGCGGGCCGCTTGCTATAGGGACCGAGGTAGCCGTCCAGGCTGCCGAAGCCCGAGATGCAGGCGTAGATCAGGCCGGGGTTGCGCTCCGACAACGCCTTGTAGCCGATGCCCATCTCGTCCAGCAGGCCCGGCCGGAAGTTCTCCACCACGACGTCCGATTTCTCAGCCAGCTGACCGAACAGGCGCCGCCCCTCTTCGCTCTTGAGGTTGAGGGTCACGCTGCGCTTGTTCCGGTTGAATCGAAGGAAGTAGCCGCTCTGGGTCTCGCCCGCTTCGTTCTGGATCTTCGGCGCTCCGCCGCGGGCCGTGTCGCCGCCCTCGGGGCGCTCGACCTTGATGACGCCGGCGCCCTGGTCGGCCAGCATCATCGTGCAGTACGGACCTGCGACCTGCACCTCGAAGGCCAGCACGCGAATCCCGTCGAGGGGTTTGAGCGGACGGCTCATCCTGGTCGCCAGTCTAGCTGCGGCCATCGCCGGGCCACGGCAGCGGCACGCGCGACTCCGACATCACGCGCGGGAAGTGCGGCATGAGGACCTCGGGGGCGAGGTGCCTGGACACGAGCGTCATGATTGGACCGAGCTCGGCGTCCTTCGGCAGCTCCAGCATCAGATGCGTGAAACCCGCCTCCGCCCACGCTGTGACCCGGTCGCGGTCCGGCTTGAGGTTTCCCGCGATCGCGGTCAGGCCGGGTTGAACGAGTGCCGGATTCTCGACCCGAGCCGGCTCCCGGGCCAGGACCGGCAGCCCAAGCGCTCTCGCCACCACGGCGGCCTGGGGTCCCGTCAGCCAGAAGGGGATCTCGAGCTGCGCCGGCTTCGGGTTGATCGAGATCGACTTCGGCGCCGTGACGTTCGCCGGCAGGCCCGCGGGTACCTTCCACTTCGGCCCGTCGTGCTGGATGGGGCGGTTGGCCAGGGCTTCACGCAGGACGCCGACCTCGTCGGTTGCGACCTCGCCGTCCAGCTCGCCGGTGTCGACGAGGGCGACTGTGCGCCCGTTGTTGACGTTGTCGAGAATCGAGAGCTCTTCGGCGATGGTCACGGGGTGCTCGAGTCCAAGCTGGACTCTCGTCACCACGCGAACGAACTCGGTGGCGGTTGAGGCGTACACCGCGGCGATGATCGAGGTCATCGGGTTGCCTGAGCCGGCGAGCACGCCGAACAACCCGTGCTCCTCGGCCAGCCTGGCCACCTCCTGTTCGCGACCCTCGGCCAGCACCAGTCCGAGCCTCATGCGACCACCTTGTCGCGAAGGCGAGGCATGACCTCTTCCGCCAGGCGCTTGATCTGCGGCTCGAGAGCCCTGCGTGGCGCACCGTCGAGCATCAGACGGAACGCGATGTGGTGAATGCCTATGGCTTCGAATTCGCGCAGCTGGCGGATGCACTCGTCAGCGGAGCCGGTGATCGTCGTCTCCACCGTGTCGGCGATGGCCTTGTCGGTCTCTTCCGCGAAGTCGGCCTGTTCGTGCTCGCCAATCGCCGGCAGCGTCCAGCCGAGCCCGGCGTACTGGACGTAGCTGGCGCGTACCCAGTCCCGCGCCGCCTCGCGTTCCGCGGGGTCCTCGGTGAGCCAGATGTTCCGCAGCGCTCCGAGCGGCGGCTTCGCCGCCAGTGGCCTTCCCGACTCGACCCATCCCGCCTCCCAAACCTTGGCGAGCGTCTTGCAGCGTTCGAAAGGGAGCGCTGCCGAGAAGAGGATGGGATGGCCGCGCTGCCCCGCGCGTCTCATCGGCTCGACCAGCTGCGCGCCCATCCAGATCTTCGGGCCACCCGCGGCCTCTGCCGCCTCCAGCACGTCAAGGCCTTTGAGCATGCGCGGCAGGCGCTGCTTGCGAGAGACGCCATGTCCGTCGAACTCGATGTCGCGATAGCCAAGACCGACGCCGAGGTCGAGGCGGCCACCCGACCGAAGGCCCAAATCCTGCGCGACTGCGGCCAGCCTCTGGGGGTCTTGCATGGGCAGAAGAAGCATTCCGGTGCCGACCCGCAGGCGTTCCGTGACCGAAAGGACCGAGGCCGCCGCCGGGAGCAGCGCCGGGCAGTAGCCGTCGTAGAAGAAGTGGTGTTCGGAGAGCCAGAGCTCGTCATATCCGAGCCCCTCCATGAGGATGGCGTACTCCCGCATGTCCCGGTATGCTCCGGCCCAGTGAGCCGGCTGCATGGCGGTGGATTGCAGGCTGAACAGGCCGACTCCGAAACGCATCGATGACCTCCGCGACACGTGGGAAGGGGAGCGCGTTGACGGAAGCTGAGACGGCGACCATAATACCGCGGGCTGTAACAAGAACAAACACTCGTTAGTTATTGGGGGGAGACCGGATGGCGGTCACTATCGTCACAGGGGCCGGCTCGGGCATCGGTGCCGCGACCGCAAAGGCCCTCTCCGGCCGCGGAGAACAGATCGTGTGCGCAGACGTCGTGCTCGACGCCGCGAAGCGAACGGCTGATCAGCTGCGCGATGGAATTGCGGTCGAAGTCGATGTCAGCGATGCGGCGTCATGCGACCGCATGGTCGAGGAGGCGTTGCAGCGGTTCGGCGACGTCGACGGCATCGTCACGTGCGCCGGCGTCGAGAAGCACGGACCCGGACACGAGTTCAGCGAAGAGGACTTCGACAGGATCATCGCGGTCAATCTCAAGGGCACGTGGCTGTCGGCGCGGTCCGCGGTCCGGGCGATGATCGCGGCCGGGCACGGCGGGAACGTCGTGATGATCGGCTCCATCAACTCGATACGCGGCAACCCGGGAGCCAGCGCTTACTGCGCGTCCAAGGGCGGCGTGCTGATGCTCGGCCGGACGCTCGCCCTTGACTGGGCGCCGTTCGGAATCCGGGTCAACATCGTCGGCCCGGGCGTGGTCGACACGCCGATGTCCGCCAGGAGCCTGGCCGACCCTGCCAAGCGGGCTCGGATGATGGAGAAGACCCCCCTCGGCCGGCCGGCGCCGCCCGAGGAGATCGCATCGGTCATCGCCTTCCTCACCTCTGACGCGTCCTCGTTCATGACCGGCGCCTACGTGCCTGTCGACGGGGGCACGCTCGCCGGCTGGTGAACGCCGGACGCGCGCACGGCGCACCTTCAAACAGGATCCGGCTCGGCGCCAAGGTGCCGAACAGCGGCCCGCTGCCGTTTCACCGCGGAGTCGCGCGCATGGCCGCGACGCTCGAGACGGCAGGATTCGAATCCATCTGGACGAGCGACCATGTCGTCTTTCCGCACGAGGTCCGGTCGCACTATCCGTTCGCAGCCGACGGCCGCATGACATGGTCGCCCGAAATTGACTACCTCGAGCCGGTGGTCGCTCTCAGTGCCATGACGTCGACCACATCCAGCGCCGAGCTGGGTACGTCGGTCCTCATCCTTCCGATGCGTAACCCGATCCTGTTCGCCAAGCAGGCTGCATGCATCGACGCGCTCTCCGGTGGGCGGCTGGTCCTCGGCGTCGGAGTGGGCTGGTTGCGAGAGGAGTTCGAGGCGCTTGGCGCGAACTTCGAGGCGAGAGGCAGGGTGCTCGACGAATGGCTGACCATCGCGCATCGCTGCTGGACCGGGACCATCGAACCCTTCGAAGGCAGCTTCTACCACCTGCCCATGGCGATCCACTGCCGCCCGGTTCCGGTGCGCCGGCCGCCGGTGCTGATCGGCGGGATGTCGCGCAACGCGCTTCAGCGAGCAGGGCGCATCGCCGACGGTTGGCTCGCGCAGTACTCGCTGGACGAGCTGTCCGAAACCGGCATCGCGGACGGTCTGGCGACGATCAGGAAGGCGGGCAAGCTGGCGGGGAGACCGGAAGCCGAGCTCGACAGGTTCCGCATCGTCGTTCGGGTGACTGGCGCAGATCGCAAGCTGGATGCGCTCGCCGGAAGGCTCGAGGCACTCAGCAGCGCCGGCGCGACCGAGCTGGTCGTGGACGTGGACTGGGAAGGCGAGGACGGACCGGCTCGAAGCTTTGACACGCTGCGTTCGGCTGTCGCATAAGTCATCAACCTGGAGGCAATGTCCATGAGCTCAGACCCGACGATCACCATCAAAGAAGCGCCAGAGCCGCGAGGGCCGTACGTGCACGCGCGCCAGCACGACGGGTTGGTTTACGTCACTGCGCAGATCGGTCGCGACCCGAAGACCGGCGACTTCGTCAAGGGCGGTTTCGAGGCGGAGTTCAACCAGGCGATCGACAACCTGGAGGCGATCCTCAAGGCGGCCGGTTCCTCGCTGGAGCGGGTGGTCAAGGCGCAGATCGAGTTCGTCGAAGAGAGCGA
>JBGOTG010000021.1:0-18067 GCA_041476405.1 Candidatus Dormibacteraceae bacterium
AGGCGCAGCCTCCGATTGCACGCCGATGACCTGGATCGAAGGGTCGATGGCTTTCGCCACGATGCAGGCCCCCGCGGCGCCGCTTCCGCCTCCGACCGGAACGATGATCGTGTCGATGCGCGGCTGCTCCCCCAGGATCTCGAGCGTGTGGGTGCCGACGCCTGCGATCAGCAGAGGCTCGTTGCCGGAATGGATGTAGCGGTAGCCCTTGGCCGCCGCCATGCCCTCGCAAGCCACGCGGGCCTCGTCATAGCTGGCGCCGACCAGGTTCACCACCGCGCCGAGCTCCCGCATCGCGTCGACCTTGGCCGGGTTGGCGTTCTCCGGGGCGCAGATGACGGCCCTGACACCGAACAGCCTCGCCGCGTAAGCGACCGACTGGCCGTGGTTCCCCGTCGAGGCCGCGATCACGCCGGCCTTGCGTTCCTCAGGGCTGAGCTGTGAGATGAGATTGACACCACCGCGCACCTTGAACGCGCCAGTGGGCAGGTGGTGCTCGTGCTTCAGGTAGACATCAGTGCCGATGAGGTCGCTGACACCCGGAGACAGGCGCAGCGGAGTGGGCGCGAGGTGGGCGCGGATGCGCCCTGCCGCGGCGATCACGTCGCGGATCGTCGGCTCGGCGAGCGCCTGGTTCAAGGGCCACAGTCTGACATCGGGAGGTCGGCGGATGGCGCCGCGCGTCCTGATTCAGGTGCGCCGAGCGTCAGGTCCAGTCGCGCCTCCGCTCCCAGATCTGGTCCGCGCACCTGAGCGCCAGCGCCTGGATCGTGCTGGTGGGGTTCACGCCGCCGCTCGTCGGCAGGCTGCTGCCGTCGACGACGAATAGGCGCGGCACATCGTGTGCCTGGTGGGAGCCGTCCACCACCGAGCTCCGGGGGTCGTCTCCCATGCGGGCCGTGCCGAGCAGGTGCCAGCCCCAAATGGGCGACAGGCCGAAATCCCTCACCGACGCAGCGCCCGCTGCGTTCAGGACCTCGTGGGCGCGCGCGATCATGTCGTTCCCGAGCAGCTTGCTGTTGTCGCCCAGCGTGTAATGGGTGCGGATGCCCGGCAATCCGAACCCATCCTGGTGCTCCCAGTCCAGCTCGACACGGTTCGACTCCTCGGGCAGGTCCTCGCCGCACAGGTACATGACGAACTCGTGGTTGAGCCGGTGCTCGAGCGCGGCATGGTGCCCGGCACCCCACGGGGCGACCTGCAGCGCCAGGTTGAGCGGTGACCAGCCCCGGTTGCCGCTCATGATGAAGCCGCGCGTGTAGCCTCGCGACAGGTCTGTCTCGTAGAACTGGCGCGTGGAAACGGTGCCGCCCCAGGTCCCGTGCCACCCTTCGACGGCCTCGTCGAAAAGCCCAACCGCGAAGCTCTGTACGTGCGTCATGAGGTTCTTGCCGACGAGCCCGCTGGAGTTGGCGAGGCCGTCCGGGTGACGCGGAGACGAGGAGAGCATGAGCAGCCGCGGGGTGCCCAGGCCGCCGCAAGCCACGACCACGACCGGCGCGCTGGCCTCCCTGATCCCGCCGTCCCTGTCGTAGTACAGGGCGCCGGTGGCGCGTCCGTCGGGGCCGGTCACGATCTCGCGCACGCGCGAGTTGGTGCGCAGCTCGACCCCGCTCTTCAGTGCCCGCGGCCAGTACGTCACGTCGGCGGTGCCCAGCGACGCCTGAGGGCAGCCGAACGTGCACCAGCCGCGGTGGTCGCAGGCGGCCCGTCCGCCGTGCGCAGCGGTCGCGATCGCCTGCTCGGTCGGCCACCAGTACCACCCCAGCTTCTCGTACGCGTCGCGCAGCAGCTCGCCATGGCGGCCGAGCGGCGCGGGCGGCAGCGGCAGCGGGTCCCGCTCGGGGCCGCAAGGGTCGCCGGCCAGACCGGCCACCCCCACCACGGACTCGTTGATCGTGTAGTAGGGAGCCAGGTCCTCGTAGGTCAGCGGCCAGTCGGCGCCGACCCCGTCGAGCGTGCGGACCCGAAAATCGGAAGGCGCCAGCCGCCAGTAGTTCCCGGCGAAGCCGACGGTGCTGCCCCCGACGCAGTTGTACATGTAGACGTCGACAGGGTTCTCGCCCTCGCTCCCGACCGGGTAGTCGGCGGGCCAGCGGCGCACGTTGGGGTTGGCCGCCCAGAAGCGGCGGCCGCGCACCTCCCAATCGACGTGCGCCTTGGGCAGCCGCGCGCGGTCGACCCAGTCGCCCTGCTCGAGGCAGACGACCCTGGCGCCGCGTTCGGAGAGCCGCATGCTGAGCGCGGCGCCCGCGGCTCCGGACCCGATGACCAGGACGTCGGCTTCGGGTTCTGCGGTCACGCCTTGCCGGTCGATCCGCCCACCTTCCGCCAGCGGGGCGGCAGGGAGCGCACCCGCTCGAGGCGGGCGGCGTCGAACGGAGCCATCGGGCTGCCCTTGGTGGGTGACGTGCTGCTCCAGCCCGTGTCGGTCTCGAGCGCCGCGAGCACTCGGCTGGAACCGTAGTACGCCTCGTACGTGAAGTCGCGCACCATGTCGAAGGCGTCAGTCGCGTCCTGGGCCTCGAACTCCTTGAGCAATCGTTCGCGCTCGACGTCGGTGCAGCTCGTGAAAGGCCGCCCTGCCTTGGCCGCCGCGATTCCTTCGATTCGATCGATCGCATGCAGCAGCGACGGCCTGAGCGCCGGCACCTCCAGGACTGTCGCGTCCACGTACTCGGCGGCGCCGACCTCGGCGGCGTCGGGCCGGCTCCCCGCGGCGGGGATGAGCGTGGCGACCCATGCCTTCAATGTGGCCGCGCGCCCCGGGTCCAGTATCGAGAAGCCTCGCGAGCCGCCCACCGGCACCTCGGCGCGGCCGACCTCGAGGCGGTAGTCGGGACGGTTGGCCTGCGCGACCTGGTGGCCGCCCTGCTTCCTGTCGTAAGCCAAGCTCCCTCCTCGCGCCTACGAGCGCACGTTCGTTTTCGCGCTACGACTACGGGATTGTCTCGAAAAGGTTAACGGTTGGCTTGACAGGGCAGCCGAGGCTACATAGGCTACCCAATGAGTTGGGGGAAGGCTCGCCTACGCGGTGACGAAGAAGTACGGGGTCGCGATCCTCGGCGCTGGATGGGTTGCCGGCGAGTACGTCAAGGCGTTCCGCGACCACCCCCTCACCGAGATCACCGGCATCTACAGCCACACGCCGGGCAAAGCGACCCGCCTGCTGAAACAGCACGGTGTCGACGCGCGCGAATACGCGTCCGAAGACGAGCTGTTCAACGACGACCGAGTCAAGATCGTCGCCTCCTGCACGCCCCCCGACGTGCGGCCGAGCCAGCTCGAGAGGGCTGCGAAGTCCGGCCGCCACATCGTGATCGAGAAGCCGATCGCGCTCGACTACGAAGGCGTCAAGCGCATCTACCACGCAGTGAAGGATGCCAAGGTGAAGAGCGTCACCTCCTTCGTGCTGCGGTGGAATCCCCAGTTCGAGACCGTGAAGCAGCTGATGGCCGACGGAGTGGTCGGAGACATCATCTACGCGGAGGCCGACTACTGGCACCCGATGAAGACCGAATACCCGAGCTATGGGTGGGCGGTGTCGAAGAAGGGCGGGAGCTCATTTATCAGCGCCGGCTGCCACGCCGCGGACGCGATCCGTTACTTCGCGGGCGAGATCAGTGAGGTCGCTGCCTTCTCGGCCGGCCCCAAGAAGGACCTCCACTATGAGTACGAGCCCACAACCGTGGCTTCGCTGAGGTTCGAGAAGGGCGCGGTGGGCAAGCTGTCCTCGGTGATCGAGGGCGAGACACCCTACATCTTCAATGTCAAGCTCTTCGGGACAGACGGCACGATCCAGAACAACAGGGTCTTCTCGAGGAAGCACTACCCGGGATCGCTGAACTACTGGTCGTTCCCGACGATCGAGCCGGATTCGGGCGATGTGACCCACCACCCGTTCGTCCCCGAGATCCGGCACTTCATCGAATGCATCGAGAACAACGTGGAGTCGCACGCGTCGATCTACGACTCCTACAAATCGATGGCGGTGTGCTTCGCGATCGACGAGTCCGCGGCCAACGACGGGAAGCCGGTGAAGGTCGACTACAAGGTCTGACGGCGCGCGCCGGCGCTCCGACTTCGAATCAGGTAGTTAAGGAGAATAGAAGTGGCGAGCGAGACACCAAAAACACCGGCAACGCCGATCACCCAGCGTGAGGTCACCCGCAGGCAGGTGCGGGCAGGCACCGGTGGTGCGGTTGCTGGGCTGGTCGTCGGCGGGCTGGCGGGCAACGCGCTCGCCCCGAAGTCATCCAGCAGCGGCGCCACCGGCTCGAGGGGCACGATCAAGGTCGTCGGCATCTACCCGGTCGGCGGCGTGATCGCGTCTGACGGTAAGGAGATGGCGAACGGCGTCAAGATGGCGGTGGACGAGATCAACGCGCGGGGCGGGTTGATCGGATATCACCTCGACTACGTCCAGATCGACGACGTCGACTCCAACACCGACCAGATCACCGCAGCTTTCAACCGAGCGGTCAGCGTCGAGAAGCCTGACGTCATCTTCTCCGGCTACCACCTCAGCTCAGGGCCCGAGTTCGACATCGTGGCCAACGCCGGCCTCCTTTATTACAACGTCAACACCCAGGTCGCATGGGTTCAGAAATACACGGGCAACCCGAGCAAGTACTGGGGCATCTTTCAGTGCGACCCCACCGAGTCCTGGTACGGCCAAGGCTTCGCCTACTGGGTCGACGGCGCTCTCAACCAGGGCCTCCTCAACGTGAGGGCCAAGACCTGCTCGATCATCAGTGGGAAGAGCGCTTACGGCACTGTGATCGCGACAGGTTTCGAGACCCAGATCAAGCAGCTCGGCTGGAACGTGCTGACCAACGACGGCGTCACGGAAGGCTCCGTGCCCGACTGGGGCCCTGTGCTGTCCAAGGTCAAGCAGGCGGCGCCGAGCGTGCTTTTCACCAGCGACTTCTCGCCTGCCGATGACGCCGCGATGGCCAAGGCGTGGGCGGCGACCCCGACCAGGACGCTGGTCTACCAGCAGTACGGGCCATCGGTGCCCGAGTACTTGACCCTCGCAGGCTCCGCCGCGAACGGGATCGTTTGGGCGACAGTGCTCGGTCTCCTGCCCGACGCGATCGGCAACGATTTCCGGACGCGTTACGCGGCGAAGTTCGGCGCTCAGCCCGGGTGGGCGAACGCCGGCGGCTGCTACGACGAGGTCAATGTCTGGGCGGCTGCGGTGGCGATGTCCGGCGACCCGAAGAACTACAAAGCCGTGGCGAAGGCCACCGAGTCGGTCGTCTGGCGCGGCACCACCGGGTCGATCTCGTTCGAGAACCACACCGGGCGGCAGTTCCCGGCTCAGACGGCGGACGCGTCGCTCGGCCAGCCGCACATCATCGTGCAGATCCAGGACGGCGTGCAGAAGGTGGTGTCCCCCGCGCCCTTCACGAGCGGCACGTTCGTGCTGCCCCCCTGGATGAGGTAAGGGTTCCGAAGAGGCCGTAAGACCAGGCTCGACAGGTGGCGATCCTCGAGTGCCAGAAGGTCAACAAGGCCTATGGAGGCCTGCTCGCGGTCAGCGATCTAAGCTTTGCCGTCGAGCCCGGCGAGGTGTACGCCATCGTCGGGCCCAACGGCGCCGGCAAGACCTCTCTCTTCGACTGCATCTCCGGCATCAACCCGGCCACCGGCGGCTCGATCAAGTTCCGCGACCGGGAGATACGTGGCCTGCGGCCCCATGACATCTGCCGCCGGGGACTGGCGCGGACCTTCCAGACCACCGTAGCGTTCGACAGCCAGACCGTCCTGACCAATGTCCTCGTCGGCGGCACGTTCGGCCGCGAGCGCGAGTATCCGTTCCTGTCGTTCACGCCTGCCGCCGTCGAGGCCGCGATGGACGCGCTGGCTCTCTGCGGGCTCGTCCACCGGCAGGGGGCGCTTGCCGGCAGCCTCCCGGTCCTCGCGCGCAAGCGCCTGATGCTGGCGACCGCGCTCGCCACCCGGCCGAAGCTCCTTCTCCTGGACGAGCCCTTTGGCGGGCTCAACCCGGCCGAGCGGACCCAGATGATCGACCTGATCAGGGTCGTGGCGAAAACGGGAGTGACGATCCTGATGATCGAGCACGTGATGAAGGCGGTGCAGGCTCTGGCCAATCGCATTCTCGTCATACATCACGGCCAGCAGATCGCCGAGGGCCCGCCGTCGACAGTGCTTCGCGACCCGCGCGTCATCGAGGTCTATCTCGGCACACTGCGGCCGATGGGACCCGACGCGGAGCCGGCCAATGCTTGAGGTCAAGGGCCTGGTCGCCGGCTACGCCGGGAGCGAGGTGCTCCACGGCATCGACCTGGTCGTCAACGAGGGAGAGGGTGTGATCGTTCTTGGCCCCAACGGGCACGGCAAGACGACGCTGTTGCGAGCCATCACCGGGCTGCTGCCGCCGAGGGCGGGACAGGTGCTGTTCAACGGCACGGACATCACGCGCTGGCGCCCCGACCTCATCGCAGCGGCGGGCGTCGTCCACATCCCGCAGGGGGATCTTCTCTTTCCCGAGGTGACAGTGCTCGAGAACCTGCTCATGGGCGCCTACCACGGTCCGACCTGGGCGGCGCGAAACGTGCGCCTGGGCCGGGTTTACGAGCTCTTTCCGTGGCTCAAGGAGCGAGGCGGTCAGCTGGCGCGCACGCTGTCCGGCGGCGAGCGGCGGATGCTCGCGCTCGGACGTGGCTTGATGTCAAAGGCCCAGATCCTTCTCATCGACGAGCCCTCGCTCGGACTCGCCCCGCTCACCACTCAGCAGATCTACGCCAGCATCCAGACGGTCAAGGAGAGCGGGATGTCGCTCCTGCTCGCCGACGAGAACGCGAACCACGTCGCCGGCCTGGCCGACCGCGTCTACCTCCTGGAGACGGGATCGCTCGTCCGCGAGGGCTTGGCCCAGGAGATGCTTCGCGACAAGGCGCTGCTGGAAAGCTACCTCGGGTGAGCACCCAGTTCGTCCAGGCGGTGTGGGGAGGGGTTCTCTTCGGCTCCGTGTACGGCCTGATGGCGCTCGGCCTGACCCTGGTGTGGGGGGCGGTCCGGCTGCTCAACCTGGCGCATGGGGCGATCTTCATCGTCGGCGCGTACGCGGCCTACTGGGTGGTGGCGTTTCTCCACCTTCCGATCCTGATCGCCCTGCCGTTCGGCGTACTGTTCGCGGGCGCGTTCGCGTACGCCATGCACCTCGTGTTCATCCGACCGGTCATCGGCAAGCCAGGCTTTGACAACTCGACGCTGGTCGCCACCGTCGGCATCTCGATCGCGGTCTCGGCGGCCGCGCTCCTGATCTTCAACCCCGAGTACAAGGTGGTCCCGCCGGTGCTGTCCGGGTCGACCATAGTGGCCGGCGTCCAGATCACGTACCAGGGCCTGCTCGTGATCGTGACTTCGCTGGCGCTGTTTGGCCTCGTCTACGCGTTCCTCAGCTATACCCGGCAGGGGATGGCGATCCGCGCGGTCTCGCAGCAGACGGAGGCTGCCAGCCTGATGTCAATTCCCGTCGTGCAGACCTACGGCCTTGTCATCGCCATCAGCGGCGCGCTTGCGGGGCTCGCCGGGGTTCTGCTCGCGCCCACTTTCTTTCTCAATCCCCAATCGGGCTTCAACCCGATGATCCAGGCGTTGATAGTCACGATATTCGGTGGCCTCGGCAGCATCCGAGGCGCCCTGGTCGCGGGCTTCGTGCTTGGCATTTTCGAATCGTTCGTGGAGGTGTTCTACGGCGTGAGCTGGGCGCAGCCGGGGGTGTTCATCCTCATCATCCTGATGCTGATCGTCCGGCCGAACGGTTTGTTCGGTATCGGGGAGGTGAGGCGGCTGTGAACGCGGGCGCCCTCGCTCCAGTGGCAGCCGCCAGGGCGGCAGTCGATCAGGCCGCCGCGCCCTGGCGCCGTGTGCCGCGCACCGCCGTCGGCGGTACGGTGGTGGCCGGGATCCTTTTGCCCTTGGTGTTGACGAGGATCAGCATCGGCGACTACGTGATAACGCTCCTGATCCTGTTCTTCATGCAGGCGGTGGTCGCCCAGTCGTGGAACCTGATCATGGGTTACGGGGGGATCTACTCATTCGCCCAGGTCGCCCTGTTCGCGGTTGGCGGCTGGACGACTGCTGTCCTGTCCCACAGCCTGGGCTGGAACCCCTTCATCTCGATTCTCTTCGCGCCGGTGGTCGCGCTGCTCGCAGCCGTCGGCATCGGACTCCCGACCCTGCGCCTTCGTGGCGTCTATGTGGTGCTGCTTACGCTGGCGTTCCACCAGCTCGCCCGCGTGTTTGCGGTGACCGGGCCGCGCTTCATCAGCGGCGGCGGCTATGGCCTGGTCTCGGTGCCGACCTTCCAGTTCGGCAACGCCATCGGCGAGCAGCGCCTCCTCTACCTCTACTACCTGGCGATGGTCATCTTCGTCATCGCCACCTTCGCGATCTGGCGTGTGATCCACTCGCCCCTCGGTGTTGCGGTGACGGCCCTGCGCGACTCCGAGACCTATGGCGTGAGCAGGGGCATCAACCAGTTCCGCATCCGCCTCATCCTCTTCGCGATCAGCGCCTTCTTCACAGGGCTGGCGGGCGGCTACATGACTCACTACAACGGCGGCATCTCCACGTCGGTGTTCGATTTCCCGCGCCTCATCGACCTGCTGGCGATGATCGTGATCGGTGGTTGGGGCACGTTCGCCGGCCCCATCCTCGGGGCCGGGATAATCATCGGCCTCGACCAGTACCTTGTCGCGATCGGGGACTACAGGGCGCTGCTGGAAGGCTTGATATTGGCCTTCATCGCCGTGTTCGCGCCGCAGGGCCTGTGGCCGCTGATCCGCAACACCTACAACAAGTACCTCGGCCCCGAGCCTCCGGCCCCTCCTGCGGCGGTCGAACAGCCGACCCCCGACCTCGGCGCGACTCCGGAATCATCAGGTGGGGGTGCGTGACGTGACCACCGGGTTCGTGTGGCACGAGCTCTACATGTGGCACGACACGGGGACCTCCGCGTGGGTGACGCCTGCGAGCCTCACCGTCGAGCCGTTCTGGCACATCGAGAGCTCCGACGGCAAGCGCCGGATCCGCAACCTGGTCGAGGTGAGCGGCCTGATGGACCACCTCGTCCAGCTGAAGCCCCGCGCCGCCACCGAGGACGAGATCCTCCGTCTGCACACCCGTGAATACATGGATCGCATCAAAGCGGCGAGCGCGGCGAGGGGAGGCGAGGCCGGTGAGGAGACCCCCTTCGGCCACGGGTCATACGAGATCGCGATGCTTGCTGCCGGCGGTTGCATCACCGCCGTGGAGGCGGTCCTGGACGGAAAGGTGGACAACGCTTACGCGCTGGTGCGGCCGCCCGGCCATCACGCAGAGAAGGACCAGGGGCGCGGCTTCTGCATCTTCGGCAACACGGCTCTCGCCGCCATGCACGCGCGGCAGGCTCGAGGGGTGTCGCGAGTGGCGATAGTGGATTGGGACGTGCATCACGGGAACGGCACGGAGCACGCCTTCTACGCAGATCCGTCGGTGCTCACGATCTCGATTCATCAGGACAACAACTACCCGCCCGCGTCTGGGGCTCTCGATGACACGGGATCTGGCGCCGGAGAGGGGTACAACATCAACGTCCCACTCCCGCCGGGGTCGGGCGTCGGTGCTTATCTGGCAACCTTCGAGCGCGTCGTGGCGCCGGCCCTCAGAGCTTTCGGGCCGGAGCTCATCCTTGTCGCGTCGGGGCTCGACGCGAGCGCCATGGATCCGCTCGCGTCGATGATGATGACGAGCGACGGCTACCGGAAGCTCACCAAGACAGTGCTCGACGTTGCGCGTGAGGTGTGCGGCGGTCGCCTTGTCGCGTGCCACGAGGGTGGCTACTCGCCGGCCTACGTGCCGTACTGTGGCCTGGCGATTCTCGAGGAGATGGCAGGGGTCAGGACCGGGCTCGAAGATCCTCTCCTCGGCCTGCTGGCGGCGTTCGGCGGCCAGGACCTGCAGCCGCACCAGGACGCAGTGATTCGAGAGGCCGCGAAGCTTGTGACGGGCCTGCGGGCGCCCGCATCGTGAGCTCGATGCAGAACGAGGCAAAAGGAGCAACAAAGGGAGGAAGAGGAGTGGATAGGTTCGACGCCGGCTACCTCGACCACATCGCCGAGCACCTCTACTCGTCGGTGCTCTCGGACGTCCTCGACGACGCCGGCCACCGGCACCAGGTCATGCGGCCCGAGGTGCGGCCGCTGTACGCAGGCGCCAAGGTGGTCGGGCGCGCGGCCACCATGCTCGCCATCGAGGTGAGCGAGCTGCCGGCCGAGCCCTACAAACTCATGATGGAGCTGCTCGACGGCATCCGCCCGGGAGAGGTGGTGGTGGGCGCCGTCCAGGGCTCGTCCCGCGCCGCGCTCTGGGGTGAGCTTCTCAGCACCCACACGCGCGCCAAGGGCGGGCGCGGCGTCGTGCTCGACGCCCTTTGCCGGGACAGCTGGGGGATCGTGGAAATGAGGTTCCCGGTGTTCGCCACGGGCCTCTCGCCCGCCGACTCCAAGGGACGCCTCGACGTGGTGGCGATTCGCAGGACGATCCCGGTCGGCGGCGTGTCGGTGGCGGATGGCGACCTCGTGGTGGCGGACGACGACGGCTGCGTCGTGGTGCCGGCCGCGGTCGAGGAGGAGGTGGTCAGGCTGGCTCTGGAAAAGGTGTCTGGCGAAGACGTGATGCGCGACATCCTGCGCAAGGGCGCGAGCATCCGAGAGGTCTTCGCGGAGCACGGCATTCTATGAAGAACGTTGGGGGGAGAACGTTGGGGGGCGCGGCATGACCGAGACCATCACCAAAGAGACGCTCGAGACCAGGATGCGAGACGGCGCAGTGCTTAAGGCGGACGTCTGGAGACCCGCAGGCGGCGGCAAGCAACCGGTGCTGTTGATCCGCCTTCCGTATGACAAGAGCCAGGGCGAGGACCTCTGCTACGCGCATCCGTCCTGGTACGCGCGCCAGGGCTACGCGGTGGTCGTGCAGGACGTCCGCGGACGATGGGCGTCGGGCGGCGAGTTCACCCCGTTCGAGTCGGAGGCCGACGACGGCGAGGACACGATGTCGTGGCTCGAGTCGCTGCCCTTCTCCAACGGCCGCGTTGGCATGTACGGGTTCTCGTACCCGGGCCACACGCAGCTCCAGATCGCGGTCCGCAAGCCCAGCGCCCTGCGCTGCATGGTCCCCGCGATGACGAGCCCCGACCTGTACGAGGGTTGGGCGTACAACAACGGCGCGTTCGCGCTGGCTTTCAACGCATCCTGGGCCACCTTCCTGGCCGACGACGTCGCCCGCCGCCGCGACCCGGACTTCGAGCCCACGCTGGCCGCGCAGTACGCGAAGGTCAACGACTACTACTGGTGGCTGCCGCTGACCGCGATCCCGAATCTCACGCCCGGCTCGCCTGGCGGGTTCTTCGCCGACTGGCTCGCGCACGAGACGAAGGACGACTACTGGAAGCGCTGGGACCTCACCGAGAAGCTGCCCGAGGTCGCGGTGCCGACGCTCGCGGTCGGCGGACTGTACGACGTGTTCCTAGAAGGCACAGTGGCGAACTACCGCGGCATCAGGCGCGGGCCCCGCGCGGCGGACACGCGCCTGGTCATCGGTCCCTGGTACCACATGCCCTGGATGCCGGCCTTCGGCGACGTCGATTTCGGCCCCGAAGCCCGCAACCAGGTCGACAGGTTCCAGCTCGACTTCTTCGACCAGTGGCTGCGCGACGGGGACCCTGCAGGCGGCCCGCGCGTGCGCGCATTCGTGTCGGGGGCCAACCGCTGGGAGGGCCTGGAGGACTGGCCGCCGCCCTCGAGGCCGTGGGCGCTCCACCTCCGCTCGCGCGCGCGCGCCAACTCGATCAGCGGCGACGGCTACCTGACCGAGGAGGCGCCGGGATCCTCCGAAGGTCCCGACACGTACTCCTACGACCCGGGCGCGCCGACACCGAGCCGGGGTGGCAGGTCGTGCTGTCTCGACTTCGTGGCGCCGATGGGCCCATACGACCAGCGCCCCGTCGAATCGTGGAACGGCGTCCTCGTGTACAGCTCCGAACCGCTGCAGGAGGAGCGCCTCGTCGCGGGCATGATCCGCGCCCATCTCTTCGCGGCCACCGACCAGGCGGACACCGACTGGGTCGTCAAGCTGTGCGACGTCGATGAATCCGGTCGTTCGATCAACATCCAGGAGACGATCCAGCGCGCCCGCTTCGCCGGCGGCACCGATCGCTCGAGGCCCATCCCCGCCGGAAAGGTGACCGAGTTCGTGATGGACGTCGGCACCTGCGCTCACCTTTTCAAGGCAGGCCATCGCATCCGGGTCCAGGTTAGCTCCAGCCATTTCCCACACTGGGACCGCAACCTCAACACGGGCAACCCGGTCGGGGTGGACAGGCTCAGCGACCGCAAGGTCGCGATCCAGACCGTCCTCCATGACGCGGCGCACCCGAGCCGGGTGGTGTTGCCGCTTGCCGGCGCCTGACCGAATGCGCTTCAAGGACAAAGTGGTCGTCATCACAGGCGCGGGATCGGGGATCGGGCGCGTGATGGCACATCGGTTCGCGGCTGACGGCGCCAAGGTGGCGGTGGTCGACTGGCTGGGCGAGCGTGCGGACGCGGTCGCCGCTGAGATATCAGGGGCGGGCGGGCATGCCGTTGCGAGCCACGCCGACGTCAGCTCGGCTCGCGATGTCGACTTGATGGCGGCGCAGGTCGAATCAAGGCTGGGCCCGCCCGACGTTCTGATCAACAACGCCGCGATCGCCGAGGGCGACGACATCCTTCAGATCGATGACGCCACCTGGGACCGCGACGTGGCGGTGGTGCTCAAAAGCGTGTTCCTATGCTGCAAGGCGGTGCTGCCGTCAATGATCGACCGGCGTGGAGGCTCGATTGTGAACATCGCATCTGTGAACGGCCTTTCGGCGCTGGGGAACGAGGCCTACAGTGCCGCCAAGGCAGGCGTCATCAATCTCACCCAGGGCATCGCTGTGCGCTACGGAGCCCACGGTGTTCGATGCAACGCGATAGCGCCGGGAACGATCCGCACCCCCATCTGGCAAGAGCGGATCGACAGGGATCCTGTGGTGTTCACACGCCTCGTCAAGTGGTATCCGCTAGGCCGGGTGGGGGAGCCTGACGACGTGGCAAATGCTGCGATGTTCCTGGCCTCCGACGATGCGGCCTGGATCACAGGCACGGTGCTCCGCGTCGACGGCGGGCTGCTCGCGGGCAGCTCTCGGATGACGCGCGAGCTCTTGGCCGAGGCGGGAAGCGAAGAGCTGGAGTCCTAGATCCGTGGATTTCGACGTCCTGATCAGGGGAGGCGACGTCGTCGACGGCAGCGGCGCCCCTCGAGCCCGGCTCGACGTCGGCATCAGGGGCCGCCTCATCGCGGCGGTTGATCGTCTGGATGGAGCGCAGGCGGCGCGCATCATCGACGCGAGCGGGCTGGCCGTCGCGCCAGGCTTCATCGACGTCCACGTCCACTCCGAGCTCGCGCGCCTCGGCGGGATCGACCAGTTCGCCGGGGTGCTCGACGGCGTGACGACCGAGCTGATGTCGCCCGACGGTTTCAGCTGGGCCCCCCTTGCGCCGGAGCGGCTGCACGAGGTCAAGGACTATCTCCAGGTCTTCTATGGGGATCCAGACATCGGCTGGGACTGGACCTCGGTGGCCGGCTACCTTTCGCTGTTCGAGGGCAGGATCCCCAACCACCTGGTCCCGCAGGCTCCGCACCTGGCGATCAAGGTCGCGGCGATGGGATGGCAGCCCGGGCCGCCGTCATCGGAGCAGATGCAAGCCATGAAGGCGCACCTGGCCGAATGGCTTGACGCGGGGGCGGTGGGCATGGCCGCCGGGCTCGAATACCAACCAGGTGCCCTGTCCGAGGTGAGCGAGCTGATCGAGCTGTGCAGCGTGGTCGCGGCAACCGGGGGCGTGTACGCGCCACACCAGCGGGGCTACTGGGGCCGCGTTGCGCAGGGATGCGGGGAGAGCTTCGAAATCGGCCGGCGCTCGGGCGTCAAGGTCCACATCTCCCATCTCGCGATCGACGCGACGGCGGCAGGCCTGCTGGATCAGGCGCAGGCCTCAGACGTGGATGTCAGCTTCGACATGTATCCGTACTCCGCGGCGTGCACGCACCTGTTGATGATGCTGCCCGAATGGGCCCAGGCCGGCGGCTACCAGGCCAGCATGCGCCGGCTCGCGAGCCCGGCCGAGCGCGAGCGGCTCCGCCCCGAGACCGCCGCGCGGATCGGCGAGCGGGGCGCGATAACGCTTAGCTGCGTCGAGGCGGGCGAGGCGCTGGAGGGTCGCAGCGTCGGCGACCTGGCGCGCGGGTCGGGGCAGGCCGACGTGGACTACCTCTTCGACCTGCTCGCCACCCACGCAGGACGCGCGCTCGCGATCTATCACTGGCCTGAGTCGATCGAGGGCGACGAGATCCTCAAGCGGTCGATCGCGCACCCCCTCTACATCGGGTCGACCGACGGCATCTACATGGGCTCGCGCCCGCACCGGCGCGGCTTCGGCACCTTCGCGCGGATCGTGGGCGAGCATGTCCGCGGCGGGACTCTGACGCTCGAGCAGGCGGTGCGCAAGGTCACGGGCCGGCCCGCCGAACGGTTCTCGTTGAAGGACCGCGGCCTCCTGCGGGTGGGGAAGGCCGCCGACGTCACCGTGTTCGACCCGGCCACGCTGGCCGACCGCAGCACGTGGGACGATGGACGGGTGTCGCCCTCGGGGATTGCTCACGTCCTGGTCGACGGAGAGGCGGTAGTCACCGATGGAATGCCGACGGGCAAGCTGCCGGGCCGAATCGTCAGACGTTCCTAACGCTCAGGGTCTAGGGCGGAGCGGATCAGGTCCAGCGAGGCCAGGCGCATGAAGCCGTAGTGGTAGAAGCCGGCCTCGATCACGCCGAGGTCGTGGGCCACCGCCAGCTTGGCGCCGAGGTTGCCGGGTGAGTCGCAGTCGGGCGCCATCGGCCGCATGATCACCGAGAGCCGCCGCCCGGGACCGATGATCGACCGGTAGGCGGAGAGGTCGAGGCGGAGGCGTTCGGGCGCGGCCGCGTATCCGATTGCTTCGACCTGCCCGCAGGCGTCGGCCACGCCCGCGACGTCGATGCCGAACTGCCAGGCGGTCTCCGGGGCCGGGTTGCCCTGCGGGTGGCCTGTGGCGTAGCCCTTGACAGCCCCCGAGAGGTCGATGAAGGCGAAGCCGGCGCCGTGCACCGCCGCCGAGTGCTCGGCCTCGGCGACCAGTGAGGTGACCGTGGCGCACCTGGTGTCGATGTAGGCCGCCAGCTCGCCGCCCGCGAATGCGCCGACCCTCTCCAGCACGAGCTCGGGCTCCTCGGGTTCAGGCGGCCCCGCGAAGAGGCGCTCGAGCTCCTTGCGCGCCTCCTTCTGGAGCGCCTCTGTGTCGACCCCCCGCGCGCGGGCCGATGCGAGGCAGTGCTCGCAGAAGCAGAGCCCGAGCAGGTGACGCCCGAACGCGCCGAGCTCGATGAGGTAGCGCTCGTGGTGAAACCCGTGCTCCAGTCCGTGGAAGTGAAGCGATTCCGCCACCACTGTGGCCACGCCCTTCGAGGCGATGTCTGCGGTCAGCGCGTTGACGTAGGCCCGCACGTCGGGGTTGCTCGGGCAGAGGTCGGTCAGGTGGGCGTCGCCGAAGGCGTTGCGGCAAGCGCTTTCGGGGTGAGCCTCGCCGATCGTGTAGTTGTGCAGGTACACGGTCCAAGCCCGCGTTCGAAGCGATCGCGCGGATGCCGCGCGGCACAGGTCCGCGAGCACGTCCGACTCGCGCGCCAGCGCGCTCACCCGAGGCTGCAGCCTCAATCCTCGGTAGCGGTCGGGGTCGGGCCGGAAGAAGACCGAGCCCCCTTCGAGGAAGTGGACCTTGCGAGCCGGGTTGTGCGGGAAGATGTCGCGCCCGTGGTGGTACGCGGCGGCCATCGTCACACCGCCAAGGCCGGCCCGGCCGGCGACGTTGTCGAGCACCGCCTCCATGCCTTCGTCCACTAGGTCGCTGGCAAACGCGAATGCGGTGGTGTCGATGGCGTCGATGTTAGCTTGTCTCAATCGTGTTCCAGCTTCGCGCCGGCAGCGCCGCGCTGATCGTGGTGGACATGCAGAACGACTTCGTGCGGGTCGGGGCGCCGCTCGAGGTGCCCGACGCGCGCGAGACGATCGAGGTGCACCAGGCACTGCTCGACTGGTTCCGGGGCCGCAAGCGGCCTGTCGTGTTCACCCGCTTCGTCGCGGGCCCGTCCCGGACGCTGATGTGGAACTGGTCGCCGCAGATCGCGCCGCCCGTCTGCGGCTGCTGGCCCGGCTTCCAGCGCGCCTATGGCGACGTCGAGGGCGAGCGCGACTGCGTCGCCGTGATCGATGAGCTGGCGCCGCTGCCCGGCGAGGCGCAGATCGACAAGTACGGCTACAACGGGTTCCACCGAACGAGGCTTACCGACCTGCTCCTCGCGAACCACGTCGACACCGTCCTCATCACCGGCACTGTGACCCAGATCTGTGTCGAAGACACAGCACGCGGGGCCTTTCACGAGGGCTTCCAGGCCGCTGTCATCTCTGATGCGGTCTCCTCGTACGCGCCCGACCTGCAGAGTGCAAGCCTGAAGACGCTGGCGATGAAGTACTGTCGCGTGGTGACCTCGCACGAAGCCATCAGCGAGCTGGAGGCATAGCGTTGTCCTCAACGTCGCAGGCCCGAGCCCTGAACCTCGACAGGGTGCTCGACGAGCTCGTGGACTGGCGTTACAAGTCGTTTCCGGCCGGCCCTCCCACCCCCATTCGCGACGTGCGCGAGCGTGGTTGGAACGTGCTGGGCGGCGAGTTCATGCTCCCCGTGATGGTGCTGAAGGATTCGGCCCTGCGCCACAACAGCAGGCTCGTCGCGTCGTACTGCAAGCGCCACGACGTCCTGCTCGCTCCGCACGGGAAGACGGCGATGGCGCCGCAGCTGCTCAAGCTCCAGCTCGACGACGGCGCCTGGGCGGTGACGGCGGCGACGATGAGCCAGGTTCGCGTGTGGCGCGCGTTCGGGATGCACCGCGTGATCCTCGCGAACGAGCTCGTCGAGCCGGCATCGGCGCGTTGGGTCGGGAGCGAGATGGCCGCCGATCCCGATTTCGACTTCTTCTGCCTGGTCGATTCCGTTCCCGGTGTGAGCCTGCTCGATTCCGCTCTCGGCGAGACCGCTCTGAAGCGGCGGATGCGGGTGCTGCTGGAGGTCGGTCCAGAGGGCGGCCGGACCGGGTGCCGCACGCACGAGCAGGCGATCGAGGTCGCGCGGGCGGTCGCCGGCTCGCGGCACCTGGCGCTGGCCGGCGTCGAGGCATTCGAAGGCGTCATCCACGCCGAGAACGTTCGCGCCACGATCGGCGCGATCGACGCATTCCTGGAGGACATGCGTGCGCTGGTCGTCGAGCTGGACGCCGCCGGCTTGTTTGCGCAGGCGCCGGAGGTGATCGTGACCGCGGGGGGCAGCGCGTTTCCGGACCGCGCGGTGGCCGAGCTCGGGTCTCGATGGGAGCTCAAACGGCCGGTTCGCCTGGTCCTGCGCAGCGGTTGCTATCTGACCCATGACGCCGTCCACTACCACGACCTGTCGCCTTTCGGCGGCCGCATATCGGAGACGGGGCCGCTCGAGGAGGCGCTCGAGGTGTGGGGCGCCGTCCTCTCGCTGCCCGAGCCAGGGCTTGCCCTGCTCGGCTTTGGCAAGCGCGACGTCTCCTACGACCTCGAGCTTCCGGTGCCGCGCTTCGTCAAGACAGCCGGGCCGCAGCCGCCACGCCCGCTTCGCGCGGAGGCTTCGATCTTCGCGCTCAACGACCAGCACGCCTTCATGAAGGTGGGGCCGGAAGCGAACTTGAAGGTGGGGGATCTGGTCGGGTGTGGCATCTCGCATCCCTGCACCGCCTTCGACAAGTGGCGCCTGATCCCTGTGGTCGACGACGGCTATCGCGTGGTCGACGCCGTGCTCACCTACTTCTAGGCCGGCGCCTCAGGTCGGGCTGACGCCGGCGAGCGCCATCACAGGGC